>JBOGJX010000567.1:0-4680 GCA_050745285.1 Terriglobia bacterium | reverse complement strand
ACGGCAAGCCCGATCTGGTGAATTTTGATTTTGAGAGTGGCGTTTACATCATCCCGGAGATTGTGGACAAGGGGTATCTGGTGATCGGCAAGCAGAAAGTCAGTTTCGAGCGTCGCGGATAGCGCGGAGGCAAATCATCATGACCGCTCAAAAGTGGGAATCCATTACCTGGGATTGGATCGAGCGCGAAATTGTGGACTATCTTTCCACCAGAAGCACGGCATGATCCCGTAGCGGACGGCCCCGTCAGTACGACTGGAATCGCTCGAAGGGATATTTTTGCTTGCGGGCTTGTGTGAACTTTTCCCTAGCAATCTCGGCTTCATGTTTGCTTCTGAAAGGGCCTTCGAGATCCTGCGCTAAGGCGCTTCCTGCGACGCCCCACGGCTTGCCATCCTTCAGCATAACGGCATCGGGATCGGCTATATTGCACCACTTGAACCACCATGCACCGTCCTTTTGGAGAACTGCGGTTTTTATCATTTATTGGCTCCCGAGCGTATTCCGCCGACAGGCTCGACGCGAACGTGATATTCCCCCTCCGTGGAGCTCGGAAGAGCCTCGACGACCTTCCATTTGCCGTCAACCACTTGCCCGACGCGCGGATATGAATTCGCGCCCGGAACAATTGCCACCGTGGACGTGCCAACCTCCTTCTCCCCTAAGAACATCCGCAATGTGTAGTGGGCCATCTGGTTCCATCCTCTCATTCTGGTGTGCTACCCAACACGCTCCTGATATGCTCTTGCGTACGCCAGGGCGTTGGCCATCCTGCTGGAATCGACACCCATCGGAATCCACCCGGGGCGCTCGTCCATTATCCACACGAGACTGTGGAGCAGCGCCGGTACGTCAGCCCCCTCCAGCTTGGCCTTCGCATCGGTAACGTCAAGACACTCCTCGTGCCGAGCCGTAGCCACCCTTATCGAATGCCAAGCCGCCTTTTTCGTGGGGTGCGCGACCTCACTCAACCCGCCGTAGTCCCGCCCGATGTCGGGAATTTCGATCCCCTGCGACTTCGCCCACGATTCCAGCTTGGATATGTCTGGCGCCCATGACCCGGATTCCTCCTTGTGCCATTTGGCGTTCTTAACCTCGGACTCGACCAGGCGGAACTCCAATGCGAGGAGCCACGCCTCGTAGAAGGCCCTCTTCACAATATCGTACGAGTCCAATTCACCGCGATCCAGTAAGCCCAGCAGCGAACGCAACAACGACGCGGCCCGAAACAGGAGGGTAACAACTGCCGAAAGCTGGGTTTTATCGTGAAGAGAGTTACATCTTGTCTCCCCGAGTGCAAGCAATTGGCCCTCGATCTCGTCCAGACACCTGAGAAGCGAAGTTTGCTGAAGACCCATACACCCGTCGGTTATGCACGAGCGCGCTGAAGGAGGCCCCGCCCCAGTATTAGGCGAGCTTATCTTCGTTAGCAGCACCGTCACGGGAACGGGGTACGGGGTGTCCTTCGTAGGCAGCGTCAGTTTTGTCTCGCTCGGCCGACAACGCGCTTAAGGCCGGCCCAAAATCCCGCCCGAGGCTCACCTTTTCCAATAAGCCTCCGACCTTCGCCAAATCCGGATCGAAATGCATCCAACCTCCGCCGCCCTAAGTCAGGGTCCAGTCCTTCCCGGATTGCATCGCTTATGATCCAATTAGCAGAATCGACTGGGGCGTCCCCGAGGGCACCGGTGGCCCCGCAGAGTTGCTCGTTGCTTGAGATGAGTTCAAGCTCTTCGGAAAGGATTGATCGCAAGGGGAAATCTTCCGTCCCATCGCCAATGGGAAGGGCAACGCTGATTGCGAGAAGATTCCCCTGAACGTGGGCTAGCGCCATCACCCTCTTGTAAACATCCCTTAAGCCGGACTCCTTCGTCGTCTGGGCAAGCTCCTGGTCGATACTATCGGAAACGCTCTCGAGAAAATTTAGCTCTCTTGAGAAGTAGTCCCCCAAAACCATGCAAGAGGGAACGAGATCAATCATACTCTTTTCGAGGTCAGAAGCCTCTTCGACAATCATCTTTGTCTTGGTCTTGGTCTTGAGTGACAGAACTTCCCTCACAATCGGGCGGTAGGCGCCCATAAAATCTGCCATGCGCTTAAGGTCTCCCAGACGTGCCTCATGGATTTGGTCTTTCGAGATTGTCCGCGCGGTCGCGGGGAACAATGGATTGTTTTGTTGTCGTTGCAGTTGTCGCTCAAACGGCCCGGGTTCCGTGCTCCACTGGAAGCCCTCGCTCAGCCCGCCAAAGGCGCGCACCTCGGGCTCGAAAACTTCGTCTGCGCGCCAACGCGCCGCGAACAGCCACGCTCCCATGGACGCGGTCAGACCCGGCTGAAGAGGACAACCGGCGGCGATGAGAAACGCAGCCGCGAGGTTCGCGTAATATCGGGTCAGCTCCTGCGAGGGCCCCGGAAAAGCCTCCGTGAGGCATCCGCCCGTGTGCCTCTCGTCTGCGGCGCGAGCGGCCTCAAGGAACAGCCGTAGGGCGGCCTCCACGGCAGCGTCGAAAGTGGAAAGGGAGGTGACAAGCGTCTTGACGGCCACGGACGCTGTGCCCCCAAGTTTTCCCTTCACCGCGTTGAGGTAAACGGCGACCTGATATACACGGACACCGAGCTCCAATTCCCTCCTCATATCGTCAGAGAAGGCTGAACTACCTTGTTCCTGTCCTGTTTCGTCAAATGGAGGCCTGCCGCATACGAGGCGCCTGAGCAGTTCGTATCCGGCAAGCTGAGGATCAAGGAAGCTGTGCACATTGTCCGGCGACGGAGAAGTGGCTTGATTGACGGTGGCATCCACGGCTGTACTCTATGCCTTTTGGGTCTCCTCAGTCAATCAAGCGGCGTGAGCGGATGGCCCAACACTTCCTTGATGGAACGGTTCGGCCGCTTGTTCGGACAGTTCTTGCCCCGCCACGTCGTTCGGCCCATCACCACCCAGTTCGCGGCTCGGTAGCAGGTCCCGGGGTGCCGCTCGGGGTCAATAAGGGTCTCCAGAAACTAGATCGGATGCCCATTGACCCGTTCCCAGTCGCCTGCGATATTTGTTCCATTTGACCCAGAACGTGCGACGCCAGGTGTTGAACCCGAACCCAAGGCACCACCAGAAAACGCGCATTGTAAGCAAGAAAGCGAACGTTGCGGCGCCGCTCCTCTGCACTCCAGCCGATAAAGCGGCCGCGCCCAGGCTGTCAGTTACGATTCGTTCGCTTACAAGCCCGAGGCCAAAGAAGCCAAATACTTCCTCACGCAGTTCTGCGAGCTCTACTATCGTCGCAACCGCTACACCATCAACGACGATTTCACCAAATCGCTTTATTTTCTCGACGGCAAGCTCGCTAACGATATCATGGCGGCCTACAAGAAAGACAAGGTCGTCGAAAGCTTCCTCGACAACCCTTCCGCTCCCGAGGTCGACATCGAAGTTCAGCAGGTGGCGCTCGAACCGATGATTAAGCCGCCGTATAAGGCGAGCGTCGATTTCTACATGATCCAGTATTCGCCGGTCGATCACTCGGTTCTGAAGAAGACGCTCTACACGGCAAGTTTTGTGTTTATGTTTCGCCAGAATGTTCCCAACCAGTTGATTCCCATCAACCCACTGGGCTTGACCATCACCTACTTCCGTGAAGACGAGGCATTTAACTAAATCAATCTCAACCAGGAGAGACACTCATGCCACTTATCCAATTACCCCCTGCCCCACCCGAGAAAGAGACCGTTGCATATCGTCTTGAGGTCCAGGTCCTTGACGAGCTCAAACGTTATGGGGCCTTTCTCGGCACCCGCAATTGGTCACACATCGTTTCCCAGTGCCTTCAAAAGGTTTTCAGAACTGACCCTGATTACAAGGTATGGCTGAAGGCCCATCCCAACTTTGTGATTGACCGGAAGCACCGGCGTAACGGCGCCACCCCGCAACCGCACGGAGCGGCCCTCTCAGGCGCCTCAGCGCCGCAGCCCACTGTGGACGCCGCGCAAGCGGCGAGCTGACGTGGAGGCCTTATGTGCGTCACGCGCTGCTTTGACGATTATTCCGATTGCCGAAATCGCTGCTTCGCAGCGGCAGATGGAGGGTCCTGGCTTCGCCGGACCCTGACACATCACCCCTTGGAAGGGACACGGTCGTTCACGACCGTTCACGTACGTCAACAGATTGACCCGCAACGACTTCCAGGCGGCCCGTGAACAGCCGTCAACATTTGTTCACGAGCGTCAACTTGCTGAAAGTTATGCGGTTAGAGGAAGAAGCGAATGATCAGGAAATCCGCAGTGCTTACGAAGCATATTGGTTTTCGCGTGCGGGAATCCGTGTTTCGTGAGATCGACTGTCAAGCCGAGTCAGATGGCAAATCGCCGAACGATTGGTGCCGAGACAGGATTCTTTTGGCAATGAAGCCTAGCCTCCCGACACCTTCCCACCACGCCCTTCTCGCGGAGATTGCCGCCACGCAGGACATTGCTATCGGGTTGCTCTGCGCTCTGGGACGCGACGGGAATCTGACAACTCAGAAGGCCCAGGAGATCGTGGATGCAGCCCACAAGCGGAAGTACCGGGATGTCGCGGCGCTGCTGAAGTACGCATATTCCAGAATCCAAAACGGCAGGATTCGCCAGCCAGGGCAGGGCGAGTGAGATGGAGAAGAGACCATGAACTCTGAAATTCCAACCCCGACGCGG
>JBOGJX010000566.1:0-9067 GCA_050745285.1 Terriglobia bacterium | reverse complement strand
AGGTATCAACCCGTCCTCATCCTTTGACGGTGTGTCGGGGTCGATGGGGTCTGATAGACGCAGTTCCATTCGCCATGAAACTTATCAAGTCGAAACAGGATGCCACCTTTATTTGTTTACGCCGCCTTAGACCACATCAAGATGACGCCGGAGCAGAAGGCGCAAGTCGAAGAAGCGATGCAGGCGAATCAGCTAGAGCTTGCCACGCTGGCTGAGTCTTACGACTCGCAGATCATCACGCAAGTCAACACGACGATGCAGGCGGAGGCTAAGTCTGAGCACTGGCTCCAGTGGGCGTGGCGCCCGCTGGTCGGTCTCACATTCAGCCTGACAATCATAAGTAATTACGTGCTCTTGCCCTACTTCGCCAAGGTTGGCCTACAGCCCATCGTGATTCCGGGCGATGTCTGGAACACGATGCTGATTGTGCTTGGAGTGGCCGCTGGAACTCGCGGTTACGAAAAGATCGTCAAAGCGCAAGGTGCGAGCCAATCCAATGGTCATAGCTGAAGATTAGCGGAAATCTATTTCCAACTCATTGAAAACAGTGCACCGCGGATTCCGTGAGATTCTCAATCTCAAAACCCGGGTTCGATTCACGGTAGCGCTACCAACCAAACTGGCCATTACCTCGCAAGGCGCCAAGCGGACAGCCACTCGGCTTCCTCCATTAATCGGGTTATAATGATCCCAATGGACGTCGAAAAGACCATGCAATTCATTCTGGAGATGCAGGCCAAGCACGAGGCCGCCGCGCAGAGAAACGACGAGCAGATCGCCAGAAACAGCGAACAGATCGCTAAACACGACGAGCAGATCGCCAAGAATAGCGAGCAGATCGCGGTGTTGGAGCGGTCCGTCGCGTCCGTGACGGACCTAGTGGGCCGCGTGGCCCAGGCTGAGTTGCACCTGGTTGATAGAATCAACGACCTCCGCGACGCACAAGCCAGCACCGATTACAAGCTGAATGCCCTGATCGATGCTGTTGATAAGCTCGTCCGCCACAACGGCGGCGCATCGAAGTCATAATCGCGCCTTCCAACATTTCCTGTATTAATTCCTCAGGTATAAGACCGATTAAAACGGATAGCGCCCGAGCTCAAGCGCGTGGTCTGCGAGGCGTCGTTTGAGGCCGATCGTGTCCACTGGAGTGCGCTTCAAAAAGCGGCGCACGAGCGCCGATTGGGTGCGAAGCGTATCCCCTTCGGCAATGCGCGGCAGGGCGCGGCGCGCTTCCATCTCCATGCGGTCCGCCGCCTCGTGAATGGCGCACTGCGCCGCGGCGCAACCAAATTGCGTGGTCTCCGGTGAGTTCCGGCGCAGGTGCTTCTGTGCGCGGAGCAGCGTACTCTCCATCGAATACACTTCGATCACGAGGTTGCTGAGCGCTCCAATGACCTCCTGCTCCTCCGTGAGGGCTTTGCCAAACTTCTGCACGGCGCTTCCGGCAACAAGCAAGACCGTCTGTTTCGCGCCTTCTACGATCAAAATCTCCGCGGAAAGAGGATTGTCGTTCGTCCCGTCCATGGCAGCGGGTGCGCTCAGTGCGTCATTTAGTGCCCTCTCGGCCGCGGCGATCAACCCCAGATCACCCTTCATCGAGCGCTTCAGCAGAATATCCACGATCAACAGACGATTGATTTCGTTGGTTCCCTCGAATATCCTGTTCACGCGCTGGTCCCGATACGTGCGCTCAACCTCGTACTCCGCGCTGAACCCGTAGCCTCCAAAGATTTGTACCGCCTCATCGGCCACGAAGCCCAGCGCTTCGGTGCCCGCCACCTTCAAGATGGAGCATTCCGCGGCGTACTCATGCAACGCAGACAGAACGCGGTTGACATCCCCGCCAACGCCTTCAGCGCGGGCGTCAATCATGCCGGCCGTCCGGAAGGACATGCTCTCGGCCGCATAAATCCGCGCCACCATTTCGCCAAACTTCTCTTGGATCAGTCCAAATTCGGAAATTGTGCGTCCGAAAGCTCGACGCTCTTTGGCCCACTTCAGCGTAGGCGCCATCAGGATCTTGCATCCGCCGATGCACCCCGCGCCGAGTTTCAGCCGTCCCATGTTAAGGATGTTGAAAGCGATCCGGTGCCCCAGCCCGACCTCACCCAAAACATTTTCGAGCGGGACTGGAACGTTTTCCAGGCTCACGGGCGTTGTGGAGGAGCCGCGGATGCCCATTTTATGCTCCTCGGCCCCGGCGGAGATGCCGGGATAAGTACGTTCCACGATAAAGGCGGTAAATTTCTCGCCATCCACGCGCGCAAAGACAATATACACATCGGCGATGCCGCCGTTGGTTATCCACATCTTGGTTCCGTTCAAGATGTAGTGCATTCCGTCCGGGCTCAGCGTGGCTTTGGTCTGGCAATGTAGCGCGTCGGATGCGGAGCCCGCTTCGCTCAGACAATACGCGCCCACCCATTCGCCCCTGGTGAGCCGGGGAACGTACCGCGCCTTTTGATCGTCCGTGCCAAAGAAGGCAATCGGCAAAATAGCAATCCCCGCTTGCGCGCCCACCGTTGCGGCCCAGGCTCCGTCGCGCGCCATTTTTTCGGAGATGATGATGGAGGAAATTTTGTCCAGCCCGAGACCGCCATATTTTTCCGCCACGTCCGTAGCGCAGAGGCCCAGGTCGCAGGCCTTTTTCAGAAGGTCGCGCAGCAGGCCCGGCTTCTTTTCCTCGATCTCCTTGAGATGGGGAACGATTTCCCGGTTAACAAACTCTTCCGCGGTTTGAGCGATGAGCCGGTGCTGATCACTCATGTCTTCCGGTGTGAAGATCTCCTCCGGTGTTCTCGCCGCGATGAGAAAACTCCCGCCTTGAATCCTTGCCTCCTTGGGTTCGACGAATGAGGTCATGCACGCTCCGGATTCTAGATTGATTTCGAGCTTTGGATTTATCGGCAAGGGTAGCCACGGCATGGCGCTTGTGTCGAGGGTCCGGATGGACCTGTGCATACACGCGATCCAAACTCGCAAAGCCCAAAAAACCCACGGCAGAAAGGCCGTGCCGTCGGCCACCCTTACTGCAGGTTCTCGAAGATGCCGGCCGCGCCCATGCCGCCGCCCACGCACATCGTGACCATGCCGAACCGCGACTTGCGCCGCTTCATCTCTCCGAGCAGCGTGGCCGTGAGCTTGGCGCCGGTGCAACCCAAGGGATGCCCCAGCGCAACCGCCCCACCGTTGACGTTGGTCTTTTCCGGGTCAACCTCAGCGCCACGCATCACGTTTAGCGCCTGCGCGGCGAAAGCCTCATTCAACTCGATGAGGTCGATTTCCTGAAGCTTCAGGCCGGCAAACTTCAACGCCTTGGGGATCGCGTAAACCGGGCCCATACCCATCTCTTCTGGCAAGGTCCCCACGGTCGCGTAGCTTACGAAGCGCGCGAGCGGCGTGATTCCAAGAGACTGAGCCTTGCCGGATGACATTACGAGCGCCGCCGCCGCGCCGTCACTGGTCTGAGAGGAATTCCCGGCGGTCACCGAGCCGTGAGCGTGGAACGCGGGTTTGAGCTTACCGAGCGCCTCCATAGACGTATCACGGCGCGGGCCTTGATCTGTGTCAAATATGACTTTCTGGGTCCAGGGCTTATTTTTGCCGTTCATGCTTACTTCGGTGATTTCAAGCGGCATGATTTCCTCTCTAAATTTGCCCGCGTCCATCGCCGCGATGGCCCGGCGGTGACTGCGAAGAGAGAATTCATCCTGCTGCTCGCGGGAAATGTTGAATTTTCGCGCCAGGTTTTCTGCGGTGAGGCCCATGCTCAGATAGGCGTCCGGATATTGCTCGATCAGAGTGGGATTTGGCGAGAAGTCCCGCCCTCCCATGGGAATCATGCTCATGCTCTCCACACCGCCCGCGATGATTGCATCTCCGAAACCGGACATGATCTGCTCCGCCGCGAGAGCGATGGATTGCAGTCCCGAAGAGCAAAAGCGATTAATCGTCATGGCTGCGCAATCGACGGGCAGGCCGGCGCGCAGCGATGCGATACGCGCCACGTTGTTTCCTTGTTGGCCCTCGGGCATGGCGCAACCCATGATCACGTCTTCGATGAACTCAGGCCGCACTCGCGGGGCGCGGCGAAGCGCCTCCTGAATCACGGCGGCCGCCATGTCATCGGGCCGCGTATTGCGCAGGGTTCCACGCGGCGCTTTGCCGATTGCGGTGCGAGCGATTGAAACGATCCACGCTTCTTTCATTTCTTCCTCCGAAGCGTCCGCCGATCATGGAGGCCAGTCCGGCTTTGCTACACAACCGGAGAGCCTGTCATGCTGAGACCTTCGGCTTTGCTCAGGGTAAACTCCGCGAAGCATCTGCTTCTGCTGAACTACTAACTGAAAAAAGCGGATTCTTCGCTGCGCTCAGAATGACAGGGACGTTACTCAGATTTCTCATCCCGTAGATCGGAAGGGCACGGGCCTAACCTCAGCCGTTACAAGGCGCTCCTGTCATTCCCCGTCTTGCGCCCGAGCGATGAGAGGGTCAAAAAGGATTTGGGGTTTTTTCCGTCCAGTCAAACTTCCCCAGATTGGCATTCGTATTTTCAAAATCAAGCTGGTTGCCAAATTCATCCTTGTATCGCAATCGTGTGGTCTTTCCCTTGATGTCGTGCTGGACGTTCCACGCCGTCATGTTTTCAACCACAATGGGAGTCTTTCCGTCCATCCCGATGAGCTCGTTAGCCTCAAATCCGCCCTTATCGCCGATCTTAATCCGAAACCGGACATCGCCCATCGTCTGTACAATGTGCGCCGTTTCAAAATGCTGCGTGGCCCGCCCATTGGAGTGGGCTGCCTGGCCAACCAGCGACCGCAACGCTGCGGTTTGCTGCGCCGTCGCGCTGTCATCGATGTACCATACGGTGCTGGCGTTGCCGTGAGCGCGGACAAGGTGAAGACCGTCCAAGTTCACCGTTCCATAGTGGCCCTTGTCAATGCGGAACGACGCCAACGACCAGCAGTAATGGTGTGGCGATGGGCCTTGGCCAAAGTTGCAGGTACACGGGACCTGGCAGGTGCAAGCCTCGCTCATTTCACCCTGAACTTCCCAGTGATCGGCAGAAGCGGCCGTGGCCCTGACGGCGACAAGAATGAGCGCAATAAGAGACAGCACGAGGCCTGATGGAAGAATCCACCGACGCATCGCGCGATTTGAAATCGCCGAATTCCAAAATGATCGTTGGTCTCGCATCGTCTACCTCCAACAGCCTGCCGAATTAATTTCTCAACGGCTTTCCATTTTTCAACATGTATTGTATGCGCTCAATCGTTTTCTTCTCTCCGCAGAGGCTGACGAAGGCTTCGCGCTCAAGGTCAAGCAAATATTGCTCGGAAACCCTCTGGGCAGATGTAAATTCACCGCCCCCGGATAGTACCTTGGCGAGCTTCGTTCCGATCAAAAGGTCGTGATCCGAGATATAGTCCGCGCGGCGCATCAGATGCAAACCTAGTCTCATTTTGCTGAAGGCAGACTCGCCGGGCACAAGGACATCCTCACGAGGCGCTCCGGGCCGGTATCCCAGTTTTACCAAGTCCAGCGCCAACTGCTTCGCGGCTTCTATCTGGCGGTCGCGGTTCATTGAGATCACGTCCTGCGCGGCTAGGAATCCGAGCTTCCGGGCTTCGGGGGCGCTGGATGAAACCTTTGCCATGCCGATGGTCTGGAATGCTTCCTTCAACCGGGGAAACATATCCGCGCCTTCGGGGTCGCGCGCGGGGTCCACTGCGCGCAGCAGCATTTCCTTAGTGCCACCACCGGCCGGAATCAAGCCCACGCCTGCCTCGACCAACCCCATGTATGTTTCACCGTGAGCCACAATGCGGGCGCAATGGAGCGAAAGCTCAACACCTCCCCCCAAAGTCAGTCCGAATGGAGCGGCGACCACGGGCTTTGCGGCAGACTTCAGCGCCATGTTGGCGTTCTGAAACGCCCGCACGGCCTCATGAACCTCGTCCCAATCACCTTCCTGAATCGTGAGGAGTAGGAGCATCAGGTTGGCGCCCACACTGAAATTCGCACCCTGATTGCCAATCACCATTGCATCGAAATTCTCATTCAGCGCTTTCAGCCCCGCGTGGATCATCTGAATCGCGTCCGGCCCGATGGTGTTCATCTTGGAATGGAACTCGAGGCACAAGACACCATCACCGAGGTCGATGAGGCTTGCCCCGGGATTCTTCTTCATCTCGCGGCCTTGGGACTTGAGTGACGATAACAACAGAACGCCTGGGCTCTCATCGAGCGCCACATAATCCATGCGCGCCAGGTCGAAAACTGAAACTCGCCCGGAGGACTGAGAATAAAACGACGTTTTCCCTGCGCCCAGAAGTTTGTCGACGAGCGGAGGAATTCCGACCGCTTCCCGCTGCCAACTGGCTACGATATTCTCTACGCCGACAGCGTCCCACAAGGCAAAAGGGCCGCACTGCCAATTGAAGCCCCACCGCATGGCGTGATCGACTGACACAATGTCATCCGAAATTTCCGGGATGCGGCTGGCGGTGTAATGAAATGTGCGGCCCAGAAGCTTTTGATAAAAGCGCCCGGTGCGGTCTGTTGATTGAAATAGGGCGCTGACTCGCCAGCGAGTGTCGTCAATCCGTTTGGCCATGTCCAAAGCATTGAACTTGGGTTTCTGGCGGGGGCGATATTCAAATGTGGCAAGATCCAGCGTGAGGATTTCAGCGCCGCCCCCCGCCTCTGATGGAACCCTTTTGTAAAAACCCTGCTTGGTTTTTTCGCCAAGCAGGTTGCGCTCGATCATCTGCGCCATGAAGTCCGGAATGTGGAAGGTTTCGCGCTGATCGTCGTCCGGCAGCGATTCGTAGAGGTTCTTTACCACGTGCGCCATTACATCGAGACCTACAATATCCAGCGTGCGAAACATCGCGGACTTGGGCAGTCCCATTGCAGGGCCTGTCAGCGCGTCGATTTCTTCGATGGAAAGGCCGTTCTCCCACATGATCTGTAAGGTCATGAGGTGCACGAACACCCCGACGCGGTTGGCGATGAAGTTCGGGCGGTCCTTGGCGAGCACGATTCCTTTGCCCAGGACTTCGTCTCCGAAGCGCGACGCGAGCGCGATCACGTCTGGCAAGGTGTCCGGCGTAGGAATGATCTCCAGCAGTTTCATGTAGCGGGGCGGATTGAAAAAGTGCGTCCCAAGCCAGTGATGCCGGAATTCCGGGCTGAAGCCGTCCGCGATGGCTGCAAGGGAGATGCCCGAAGTGTTCGAGCTCACCATCGTGCCGGGTAAAATAAAGGGCTGAATCTTCTTGAGCAGATCGCGTTTGATGTCAAGATTCTCGGTGACGGCTTCGATGACCCAATCGCATTCCCCAAGCAAGTTGAGGTGATCGTCAAAATTCCCGATGGTGATCAGGCGGGAGGCCTCTGGAACAAAGAAGGCCGGTGGGCGCGCCTTTAGCGCACTCTCAACGCCAGCGTTGGCGAAGCGGTTGCGGGCGGCAGCGTCGTCCAAGCCAAGTTTCAGCTTTTCCCCGGAGGCCGCGAGCGTGGATGGGACCCGGTCCAGCAATACGCAAGGGACTTGAGCGTTAACCAAATGGGCCGCAATCTGCGAGCCCATCGTCCCGGCTCCAAGCACGGCAACTTTGCGGATTTGGCGCATCATGTTTTCCCGTATTTGAAGATAGCATACCCCGACGCTTACATGATCCAAAGCGACCGGCCCGGCTGCCCGATCCGGTCGCCCGGTCCGGTCGTTTGACTCTGTGTCTTAACGGTCTTAATACCGGAATACCCCTTTTCTGTTAGACTCGGTTGATTGCGAGGTCGGAATTAAAGAAAGAGGCAAGAGGAAGTAGCACTGACCTGCGCTACCCGCTCGCCATGTGAAGGCGTTTATGCTTTTGAATTGTCACTGCTTTTAAGAGGAGGCGCGAATGAGCGCCATGCGCGGGTTTTTTCTCGCGTGCTCCGAGAGCGCCTGGCTGAAGGATCGGGCGACCCGGCTTTGGTTTGTGCGGCGCACGGTATCCCGCTTCATGCCTGGTGAAACGGCGGATGCGGCGCTTGCGGCCGCGGTGGAAATGCGAGAGCAGTCCATCGGTGCGGTCTTCACCCGTCTTGGTGAAAACGTTAAGGATCGCGAGGAAGCCGAGCGAGTCACGCAGCACTATCTGGAACTCTTGGACTCTATCCAGTCTGTGGGACTCGCAGCCGAGCTTTCGATAAAGCTGACACAGTTTGGCTTGGACCTCGATCGTGCCATGTGCGCGCGAAACCTCGAAAGAATAATCGAGCACGCCGGCCCGAAGACCATGGTGTGGATTGACATGGAGGCGAGCCAGTACGTCGACGTCACTCTGGATCTCTACCGCCGCGCCCGCACAGCATTTCCTAACGTGGGCGTTTGCCTACAGGCTTATCTCTACCGGACGGCACGGGACCTTGCCTCGATGATTCCGTTAGGGCCGGCCATTCGCTTGGTGAAAGGCGCCTACAGCGAGCCGCCAGACCGAGCATTTGCACGTAAGCGGGCCGTGGATGAGAACTATTTTGCTTTGGCCAAAACCCTTTTGAGCCCTGGGGCGCGAGCCGCGGGCATCCGCGCGGCCATGGCTACTCATGACCGAGGCTTGATCCGGCGCATTACCGAGTTCGCGGAAGCCAACCAGATCGAGAAGGGCTGCCTCGAGTTTCAAATGCTTTACGGCATCCAGCGCCGGGAGCAAGTTCGCCTGGCTCACGCCGGTTACAACATCAGGATATTGATTTCCTACGGCGACTATTGGTTTCCTTGGTTCATGCGGCGCCTTGGCGAGCGGCCCGCTAACGCTCTCTTTGTGATTCGCAATTTGGTGTAGCCGCGGCCATCATTTTTCCGCACTACTGAGTAGCATTACTAAGGTTAAGTTCGATAGCGGCGTGTCAGGGCACGGCTTTAGCCGTGCCAAATCAGGATATCAAAGATCGACGGCTTTAGCCGCTGAGGGCTTCAGGGGCTAAAGCCTCCCGGGATCAAGGGAAGCGCACCGCGCGGCATGGCTAAAGCCATGCCATGACACAGCGGTAACGCGACTTAACCCAGTAT
>JBOGJX010000565.1:0-12080 GCA_050745285.1 Terriglobia bacterium | reverse complement strand
GGTTTTGGGCGCAGCAAGCAGCGCCCCTACAAAGAACATCGAGTAATTCATTTATTTTCAATTTCACATCCAGCTATTTTCATGACACGAATCACATGACCGGCCAACTTGCCGCACTTATTTTTTGTGACGATTCCTTAATGAACGCATGAACATCTCTGGCCCGTTCATCCACCGTCCCATCGGCGCATCGCTCCTAGCCTGCGCCCTGCTGCTCGGCGGCATTGCCGGCTACCGGCTATTGCCGGTTGCGCCCATCCCGCAGGTGGATTTCCCCACCATTTCTGTTTCCGCCGGGCTGCCAGGGGCTAGCCCCGAGACCATGGCCTCGGCCGTGGCCACGCCGCTTGAGCGGCAATTCGGCCACATTTCCGGGCTTGCGCAAATGACATCCACGAGTTCGATGGGATCGACCTCTATTGTTCTGCAATTTGATCTCAGCCGGAATATCGACGCCGCCGCGCGTGACGTGCAAGCCGCCATCAACGCGGCGCGCAGCCAGTTGCCGGCGAATCTGCCGAGCAATCCTAACTATCGCAAGATCAATCCCGCCGACGCACCCATCATGATTCTGGCGCTCACCTCAGACAGCCTCCCGTTAAGCACCCTGTACGATGCCGCTGATTCTGTCCTCGCCCAGCGCATTTCCCAGGTGGAAGGCATTGGCCAGGTCTTCGTAGGTGGCAGCTCGCGGCCGGCCGTGCGCATCGACGCCAACCCCAGGGTCCTCGACCAATACGGCATCGGGCTTGAGCAATTGCGGGCGGCGCTCGGCGCGGTGAACGTGTTCAAACCTAAGGGCGGCCTGGCCGGATCGCAAACGGCTTATAGTCTTTCGGCCAACGATCAGCTATTCAAGGCGGCCCAATATAGGCCCCTCATCGTGGGCGTACACAATGGCGCGCCGGTCAGGCTCGGCGACGTGGCCAACGTCACGGACTCGGTCGAGGATATTCACACCGGAGGCTCGGCCAATGGCAAGCGGGCCATTCTGCTGGTGCTCTTCCGGCAGCCCGGCGCCAACATCATTCAGACCGTGGACAACGTCTCGGCGATCCTGCCGCAACTCCAGGCCTCAATCTCTCCCGCCATTGACATGCAGGTGACGCTCGACCGCACGCAGACCATCCGCGCTTCCGTCAGCGACGTCCAAATCACGCTGCTGATTTCGGTGATCCTGGTGGTCCTGGTGGTCTTCGCTTTCTTGCGCGACGCATGGGCCACATTCATTCCAAGTATTGCGGTGCCCCTGTCGCTCATTGGCACCTTTGGCGTGATGTACCTGCTGGGCTACAGCATCGACAACCTCTCCTTGATGGCGCTGACCATTTCTACGGGATTCGTGGTTGACGACGCGATCGTGGTTATTGAGAACATCACCCGCTATCTCGAAAGCGGGATGGACGCGTTTCACGCCGCGGTGGTGGGGGCGCGGGAGATTGGCTTCACCGTCCTTTCCATGAGCACTTCGCTGATTGCCGTCTTCCTTCCCATCCTGATGATGGGAGGGATCGTGGGGCGTCTGTTCCGCGAGTTCGCCGTTACCCTGACCATTGCGGTGAGCCTGTCGCTCCTGATTTCGCTTACCATCACGCCGGCGATGTGCGCTAAATTCCTCCGCCCGCAGCAAGGGAGGCGGCATGGACCTCTCTATCGCATCATGGAGCGAGGGTTTGAGGGCATGCTCGCGCTCTACCGGCTCAGCCTGCAGTGGGTCTTGGATAATCAAGCCCTGGTTTTGGTCATCACGGCCTTGACCGTGGCGTTGAACGTTTACTTGTTTGTCGTCGTTCCCAAAGGTTTTTTCCCGCAGCAGGATATTGGCCGCATCGCCGGCATCGTTCAGGCGTCTCAAGACATTTCCTTTGAGTCCCTGGCGAAGAAGCAAAACCACTTCGTCAAGATAGTGATGAGTGACCCCGCCGTGGATGCGGTCGAGAGTTTCATCGGCGGCGGCGGACCGGGCGGGAGCAGCGTGAACACGGGCCGGATGTTTATTGCCTTGAAGCCGCGGAGCAAGCGTAATGCCACCGCAGAGCAGATTATCGCCAGGCTGCGGCGCAGGTCCGCCGTGGTGGCGGGCGCCACGCTCTACCTGCAGGCGGAGCAGGATATCCGGGTAGGCGGACGCCGCGCCAATTCGCAATATCAGTACACCTTGGAAGACCAGGATCTCACGGAGCTCAATCATTGGGCGCCACGCTTACAAGCGCGCTTGCAAACCCTGCCCGAGCTGCGCGACATCGCCACCGACCAGCAGAATCACGGCCTCGAAACATCACTCGCCATTGATCGCGACACCGCCAGCCGTCTTGGCATCAGCCCACGGACCATCGATAACACGCTCTACGATGCGTTCGGCCAGCGCCAGGTATCGACCATCTACAGCTCGATTAACCAATACCACGTGGTCATGGAGGTCGACCCGCGGTTTCAACAAAACCCGGATGCATTGAAGACGATATTCGTCCGCTCCAGCAGTGGCACGGAAGTCCCGCTGAGCGCTTTCGCGCATTTCACCCCTTCTACCACCACGCTAGCCGTAAATCATCAGGGCCAGTTTCCCGCCATCACGCTTTCGTTCAATCTGGCTCCGGGAGTCTCACTCGGACAGGCGGTAACCGCTATTGACGCGACCCAGCGAGAAATCGGCATGCCCGCGTCCATCCATGCCAGTTTCCAGGGTACAGCGCAGGCATTCCAAGCGTCATTGGCGAACGAGCGCTGGCTGATCCTGGCGTCGTTGGTGACGGTGTATATTGTCCTCGGCATCCTCTATGAAAGTTACATCCATCCCTTTACCATCCTTTCCACCCTCCCTTCGGCGGGCGTCGGAGCGATCCTGGCTCTGCTCCTGCTGCACACGGAGCTGAGCGTGATTGCATTGGTCGGGATCATCCTCCTCATCGGCATCGTGCAGAAGAATGCAATTATGATGATCGATTTCGCGCTGGCGGCGGAGCGGCTGGAAGGCAAGCCGCCCCTCGATGCCATCCACGAGGCATGCCTGCTCCGCTTCCGGCCCATCATGATGACAACGCTGGCCGCCATGCTGGGCGCGTTGCCTCTCGCCGTGTCCTCGGGCATGGGATACGAATTCCGCCGTCCCTTGGGCATCACGATTGTCGGCGGCCTGATCCTGAGCCAGACCCTAACTCTCTATACCACGCCGGTGGTTTATCTCTTCTTTGACCGGCTGGCGCGTTTCTTCCGGCGCACGCCTTCGCCCGAAACAGCCGCCCAGGGCGCACGCAATCCCGCGTAGGCGGCGAACAGATGTGACGCTTTGTAGGGGGCGCTGCTTGCTGCGCCCTATGTTGGAGCGGCGAGAATTGCTTTTTTAGCAACCTTTCAGGAAAATGTCATTCTGAGCGCAGCGAAGAATCTGCTTTCTCAGGACCGGTGCAACACAAGCAGTCGCGCATGTCGCTTGGCGACACCCGCAAAGCTATGAAAACACAGCGGAAGGGCACGGCTTCAGCCGTGCCGCAACGGGAGATAACGAAAACGGGTTCCGCCTTACGGCACGGCCCAATCTAAAAAAAACCGGCCGTGCCCTTCCGCCCTCTTGACTGGAATTTTGAAGCAGATGCTTCGCTGCGCTCAGCATGACAGGCTCTCGCGGTGCGGCTGTGGCGGCTCCATCATCGCCGCTCCGCGGCTTGGTGTGGACATGCGCATGGATTTGGCTGATAATCCCACAGGCGGCGGAGCCTTTCTCGCTTTGCCTGATTCGCACAAACTAAAAACTGGAGGTTAGAGATCATGGGAAATAGATCGAAACAATTCCTGAGTTTGATGGCGGTTCTCGGGCTAAGTCTGTGCCTGGTGGCCATGCCATCCTTCGCTAAGAGCCAGAAAAGCAAGAAGTCCAAAACGGCCACGACGGCGGCACAAAGCAGCGCCAGCCAGCAGACTGCGCAGCAAGCGCCGAGTAAGGGCATGGTTTGGGTGAACCCGAAATCAAAGGTCTTTCATCGCGAGGGCGACCGATGGTACGGGAAGACGAAGAACGGCAAGTATATGACCGAAGCGGAGGCGATTAAAGAGGGATACCACGAGGCAAAGCGCGGGGCGGCGCACGCCAAAGCGAAGCCCTGAACGATCTTCAGTCCAGGCTGGTGATGTGGATCGCCTCCCGGCATGTAGCCAGAGTTTTGTGGTTAAAACTCTGCGGCCTTTCACGATTCCGTGCGAAAAGCCGCAGAGTTTCAAAAGCAAAACTCTGCGCTACACATCATTCACCGGCCATGAAGGCCTGCTCAATTCAACGCAACGCGCTCACGAAGCCTCATGCGCCGCGCGTGAAAGCTGATGGGCGAGATCGCGCACCGCCGGATAGAGGCTTCGGTAAACCTGATAAAATTGGTCGTAAATCTTTGTGTTCTTCGTGCCCGGCGCCAAACGCTCGCGGATGTGGACGGACTCGAGTACCGCCTCCTCAACCGACGCATAGATCCCACCGCCCACGCCGGCAAGCAGCGCGGCGCCATAGGCCGAGCCTTCGGATTCACCCAGCGTCACAAGCTCCTCGGCATAAATATCCGCCTGAATCTGCCGCCAGAGCAGGTTGCGCGAGCCGCCTCCCGAAGCGCGAACCTGCTTCACCGGAATTTTCATCTCACGGAAGATTTCGAGCGAGTCGCGCAGGCTGAAAGCCACGCCTTCGAGAATGGACCGGATCAGGTGCCCGCGCGTGTGAGCCGCGGTCAGACCAAACCACATGCCGCGCGCTTGAGCGTCAAGATGGGGGGTTCTTTCGCCCATCAGGTAGGGAAGAAAAACAAGGCCGTTACACCCCGGAGGTATATTGAGAGCTTCTTGAATGATGACCTCGTAGGGGTCCGCGCCAACCTGCCGGGCGTACCAGGTTTCTGACTCCGCGAATTGCTCGCGAAACCAGCGCAAGGAAAGTCCGGCGCCTTGCGTGACGCCCATCACGTGCCACTTTCCCGGCACGGCGTGGCAGAAGGTATGAATCCGGCCTTGAGGGTCAAGGGTTGGCTCGGCGGTAAAAGCGAAGATAACCCCGGAGGTCCCCAGTGTGGCGGAGGTGAGGCCTGGAGCGACGATTCCGCTTCCCACAGCGCTCGCCGCCTGATCGCTCGCGCCCGCCACCACGGGAGTTCCCGAACGCAACCCGGTTAAGAGCGCTGTCTCGCTTGAGATCTCTCCCGCAATTTCAGCCGACTCATAGGCGCGGGGAAGCAGGGAGCGGTCAACCTGCAAGAGCTCCAGCACTTCCTTCGACCATCGCCGGTGGGCAACGTCAAAAAGCAGGGTGCCCGACGCGTCAGAAACATCCGTCGCGAAGTCTCCGGTCAGTTTGAACCGGATGTAATCCTTGGGCAGGCAGAAGCGAGCAGCACGCTCGTAAATTCCCGGTTCGTGTTCGCGGATCCAGAGGAGCTTCGGCGCGCTGAATCCGGTGAGGGCGGGGTTCAAAACCCGCCGGATAAGTTGATCCCTCCCCACACGGCTCGTGATCCAGTCGCACTGTTCCTGGCTGCGCTGGTCACACCAGAGGAGGGCCGGGCGCAGAACCGCGTTGGCACGGTCAAGCAGCACCACGCCGTGCATCTGCCCCGAGAGGCCCACCGCGGTGATGTCCGCGCCCTGAAGCGACGCATGCACGAGCGCGGCGCGGATGGCGGAAATCGCCGCCTTCCACCAATCATCCGGCGACTGTTCTGCCCACCCCGGCTTGGGCATGCGCATCGGCTCGTGGTCAACAGTGGCGCCGCCGGCCACCTGCCCCCCAGGACGCACGATCACGGCGCGCGTCCCTGTGGTACCCACGTCGATGCCCATCATGTATGACATAGGAAGAGCAGAGACAAGAGACGAGTGACAAGAGGCGAGCAGAACACCAGCTACCAGCTTTCAGCAAAAGCAGGAAGAAGGCAGCCGGTTATGGCGCTTTGCGACACCCGCAAAGCATGAAAATTCACACGGAAGGGCACGGCTTCAGCCGTGTCGTGAGCGTGGCCTCCTCACCTCCCTCCCCTCTCCCTTTTTTGGGAGAGGGGGACAACGAAGTGGTGGGTGAGGGCGTTTACGGCACGGCCGCTTTTCATGGAAACGCTGGCCGTGCCCTTCCGCTGTTTTAACCGAAATTTTCAGAACAGTTTGCTGATTGCTGACGGCTGAAACCTGATGGCCTTTTCTTGTCACTTGTCACTGTACTTTCACCTTCTCCCATTTGCCGTTCTTGCTCGAGCGCTCGACGGCAGTGAGCACCGCCACAATTTTCACGCCGTCGTAAAAGTTCGGCTCGGGCAAGCGGTCCTTCTCCAACGCCGTCAAAAAGTCATGCAGCGCGTGAACGAAGGTGTGCTCATAGCCAATAATATGCCCCGCCGGCCACCACGCGCCGACATAAGGATGCACAGCTTCCGTTACGCTGATCCTTTTGTATCCCTGCTCGCCCGCGGGGGACGCGCCATCATAGAACTCGAGCTCGTTCATTCGCTCGAGGTTGAACGCCAGGCTGCCTTTGCTGCCGTAAATCTGAAACGTGTTGGCGTTGCGCCTTCCGCCGCACAACCGCGAGGACTCAACCACGCCAACGCTGCCGTTGCGGAAGCGCGCCAGGAAATTGGCGTCGTCATCCACCGTCACGCGTCCCATGCGCTTGCTGCCTTTGGCCGCGAGTCCCTCGCCAAGCTCAGCCAGCAGCGGGCGCTGTTTGATAAACGTCGTCAATTGGCCCGTGACCGACTCGATGTCACTGTTCAAGAATTGAGCGAGGTCCGTGGCGTGCGAGCCGATGTCCCCGAGCGCGCCGCTGCCCGCATACTTTTTTTCGAGGCGCCACACCAGCGGGAATTTCGGGTCCAGAATCCAGTCCTGCAGGTAGGAGCCGTGATAGTGATAAATCTGGCCCAGGCGGCCTTCCTTGATCAGCTTCCTGGCGAAGGCCACGGCGGGGATTTTGCGGTAATTGTGCATCAACATATGCTTCACGCCCGCTTTTTCCGCGGCGCGCAGCATTTCCTTGGCTTGCGCCAGACTGTTCCCCGGCGGCTTTTCGCAGATGATGTGCTTGCCCGCTTTTGCCGCCGCGACAGCCATCGGGTAGTGCAGATGGTTAGGCGTGCAAATATCGATCACGTCGATATCTTTCCGCTCTATCACCTTGCGCCAATCGGTCATGGTCTCTTCCCAGCCGAGTTGGCGGGCCGCTTCTTCGACAGGCCCTTTTTCCGGCCCGCACATCACCTTCATGCGGAACTTCAGCTTCCCGGGAAAAAAATGTGATACTTGCCGGTAGGCGTTCGAGTGCGCCTTCCCCATAAACTTAAAACCGAAAATGGCAACGTTTAATTCAGGCATTGAATGACCTCCCTGGTCCGTATTGTTTCATTGGTTCATCGGTTCATTGATTCATTACCGGAGCCGGCCTTTCAATGATTCAATGACGCAATTGCTCAATGATTAAAATCCTTCACGCCCACCACATATCGGTGAGTTTTTCCCTGATGATGACCTGATTGAGAAAGGCGGCAGCCTTGGTCACGCCCTCGTCAATCGACATCAGGCTGTCCTCGTGTTCGATCGAGAGCACATCATCATATCCAACCATCTGGAGCGTGGAAACCAGGTCCGTCCAGAATTCCGTGCCGTGGCCGTAACCCACGGTACGGAATATAAAGGAGCGGTTCTTTTCATCCTTGTACGGTTTATTATCGAGGACGCCGTTCACCCGGCAATTCACGTCGTAGATGCGGGTGTCCTTGGCGTGGACGTGGAACACGGCGTCCCCCAGCGCGCGGACGGCAATACACGGGTCAATCCCCTGCCAGAACATATGGCTGGGATCAAAGTTGCATCCGACGGCCGGTCCGGCTTCGGCGCGCAGCCGCAGCATGGTCTCAGGATTGTAGGCCACAAAGCCGGGATGCATCTCAATGGCGATGCGCACCCCGTGATCCTCCGCCACCTTCGCCCGTTTCTTCCAATAGGGAATCACCTTCTTCTCCCATTGCCACTTCAGAAGGTCCGGATAATCCGGAGGCCAGGGCGTAGTCACCCAGTTCGGAAATTTGGAATTCTCCGAATCGCCCGGACACCCGGAGAAATCAATCACGCGATCCACTCCAAGCTTTTCCGCCATCAAGATCGTCTTGCGGCTCGTCTCCTGGCTGGTCTGGGCAAATTGCTTGTTCGGATGAAGCGGATTGCCATGGCAGCTCAGCGCACTGATGCTGACGCCTTGGTCATCCAGTTTTTGCTTGAACTCCTTCAGCTTCGCCGGCGCCGCCAGCCACTCGAGCTTCAAGTGAGGGTCGCCGGGATAGTTCCCCGTCCCCAGTTCCACCGTGCGGATGCCCAGGGGATTGATCTTCTTCAACACGTCATCGAGGCTCAGTTTGGCGAATAATGCGGTGAATAACCCGATCTTCATAACCTAATCTCCCTTCGCAGCGTCAATCGATGCCCGGCCATCAGCCGTTCATTCGTTCATTCAACAGAACAATGGCTAAATCTATAGGCGCGCGCGCAAGGCGTCAACCGAAAAATGCCTTGCCCCCCCGAAGAGTCTGTGAAAAAGCCGCAAAAAAAGGCGGCAATTGTCAGCCAGACTGCGAAGCCCCATGGCTCGGCCCCGCGCGTTCTGGGGAGCATAGCTTAACCACCTGGGGCCCCCTTGAGATGAAAATGGCGGCCGCCGGAACGTGAGGTAGGGGCGCACGCTGTACCGCTCTCTCGGACGAGCGCCACTCGTTCCGATCTCCATTCCCAAATCTCCAATTTCAAATTTCAAATTATATTGGATTTCCGCGGGTGGGGTTAGGCTGGACTGGAGAGACCCGCCCTTCCCGGCTTTGCATGCCTTCGAGGGTGGCGGGGGGCCGGCCGGCGTTGAATAACGAACGTACCCACGATCTCACGAATCTCTGCTTGCACTTCCTCCGCCGGCCGATTGGCTCGGACCACCTTTACCCGCTCAGGTTCCTGCCGCGCGATCGCCAGATAGCCTCTACGAACCCTTGCCTGAAACGCCAATCCGGCGTTTTCGAATCGCCGGTAAGAGCGCAATTCGCCACGCACCTCAGTTCGCTTGAGTGCAAGGCGCGGAGGGACATCCAGAAGGATGGTGAGGCCGGGCTGCGTTGATCCGCAAACGAGCCCATCCAGAAACCGCACGGGGCGCTCGCCCAGTTTCCGGCCGTACCCTTGATAGGCAAGACTCGAGTCATTGAACCGGTCGCTGAGGACCAACTCGCCGCGCTTGAGTGCGGGGCGCACAACTTCTTCCAAGTGCTGGCGGCGGGCGGCATACATTAATAACAACTCGGCCCACGGGGTGAGTTTCCGGTTGGCCGATGCAAGCAGCACGCCGCGGATCTGCTCGCCCGCGGGCGTTCCGCCCGGCTCGCGCGTGACACATGGTTTATACCCCTGCCGGCGGAGCCAGCCCGCGAGCAGCCGCACTTGCGTGCTCTTGCCCGACCCGTCCATGCCCTCGATTGTGATGAAAGCGCCATGTGGCTTCACTGGAGGCTCGTTTCTATTGGCGTGCAATTCAGTTTAATGGAAAGCGGGCCTGGGGAACAAGGGAAGGAAGTAGCGAGCAGGCCGTGGCGGGTTTCAAGGCAGGAACATTCCTGCGGATGATACAATACGCCGGATGGCGGGCTACTGAGTTACTTCATGAGCATTCAGGACAACATAGCGCGCGTTCAGGAGCGGGTGGCGGCGGCGTGCCGGCGCGCCGGGCGTGGCGTGGAGGACGTCAGGCTGATCGCCGTCTCGAAGACGTTCCCGGCAGAGTGCATTCGTGAGGCGTATGCAGCGGGACTGCGCGAGTTTGGCGAGAACCGCGTGCAGGAGGCGGCGGCCAAGGTTCCTGTCCTGGCTGACCTTAACATCACCTGGCACCTGATCGGGCGGCTCCAAACGAATAAAGCACGGCGCGCGGGCGAGTTGTTCCAATGGGTCCACTCGATAGACTCGGAAGCCTTGGCGGGAAGGTTGAACCAAACACGCGCGGACGATGGCGGGCGTTTTACAGTCCTGTTGCAAGTCAACCTGGGAGACGAGGAAAGCAAGAGTGGGATCGATGAACGCGAAGTCCTGAAGACCGCCGAAGCGGTGGGACAATTCTCCCAGCTTGATGTACGAGGCCTGATGGCGATCCCTCCGTTCTGTAAAAACCCGGAGGACGCGCGCCCCTTCTTCCGCCGCCTGCGCGAGCTGGGGGGAAAAATCCGTGCCGCCCGTGTGCCCAATGTTTCGATGCAGCATCTCTCCATGGGGATGAGCCACGATTTCGAGGTGGCAATTGAAGAAGGCGCAACCATGATCCGCGTTGGGACCGCGATTTTTGGGGTGAGGTGAGAGAAGCCTGTAGCACAGAGTTTTGCTTCTAGAACTCTGCGGTTTTTAATTGAATCCATCGGAAATGCCGCAGAGTTTTAACAACAAAACTCTGCGCTACTTGCTACTCGCTTGCTGTGCCCCTACGGAAGCGGTGGCGAGCCGCCGTCCCAACCGCCAGGAAATCTCTATGATCTTTGCCGTCGTTCTCGTCGTGGTGGTGGGCGCTCTTCTGGCCACGAGCGTCAGCCGCTCGCTGAAGCTGAAAACGCACGACGACTTCATGGTGGCGGACCGCGGCCTCCCCGCCGTGGTGCTGGTCTTCACGCTGCTTTGCTCCTGGATTGGCGCTGGCAGCCTGTTCGCCGGGGCGGAATTCGCCGTCCATCAAGGCTTGGCGGCGCTTTGGCTGCCCGCGGGCGGATGGGCAGGGCTGATCCTGATCTACTTCATCGCCGGCAAGGCGCGCGCGTTCGCGCAATACACGGTGCCGGACCTGCTCGAGGTGCGTTACAGTCCGGTGGCGCGAGTGCTCGGAACCATTTGCATCATCGTTTCTTATACGGCCATCGTCAGCTATCAATTTCAAGGGGGCGGACGGGTGCTGAATCTCGCCTTTGGCGTGAGCCAGACGGCCGGAACCTTGATCCTGGCGGGGTTTGTGATTCTCTTCACGGCGCTGGCGGGCATGTCATCCATAGCTTACTCGGACCTTGTGATTGGCATCATCGTGACGGTCGGCTGCCTGCTGGCGCTGCCTGTGCTGGTCACGCACGCAGGCGGCTGGCACGCGGTGCGCGCGGCGCTACCGGCGGATCACTTCACTCTGAGAGGGACGCTGTCCTGGCCGGAAATTCTAGGTTATTTCTTTCCTACGCTCATGCTGATGATCGGCAACCAAAGCACCTATCAGAAGTTTTTTTCGGCGCGCAGCGAGCGGGACGCGCGTAATTCCGTCGTGGGTTGGGTGTGCGGCACGGTGGTGCTTGAAACCGTTATCGTGCTGTTGGCCATGGTGGGTGGAATTCTGTTCCTGCCGGTCCTTCGGTCGGGGAAGCTGCCGGCGTGGGGCATTATCCCCTACACAGCTCGGCATGGATTGATCCCCTGGGCGGGCGCCATTTTTCTGGGGGCAATTTTCGCCAAGGTTATTTCGACAGGAAATAACTTTCTCTTCTCGCCGGCCACAAGCGTGGTGCACGATTTGTTCCAGCGCTTCCTGATGAAGAAGTCAAGCGACCGCGCCCTTCTGCTCCTCTCGCGGATCGTGGTGGTGTTGTTGGGATTGGCCGCGCTGGCGCAAGCCTTCCAGCCGTCAATTCTCAAAGAGGCGGTCTACGCATACGATGTTTACGGCGCGGGGATCACACCCGCCGTCGTCGCGGCCTTCTTCTGGAAGCGCGCGACCGCGGCCGGCGGTCTGAGCTCGATCTGCGCGGGGACGTTCGTGGCCCTGCTCTGGAAAGTAGCGGGATATCACTTTCCGATGATTTTCCCGGCGCTTGCAGCCTCGCTGATAGCGTTGTTTGCGGTAAGCTATATGACGCCGCCGCCGCGCCCCGGGCAATGGAAGCCATTTTTCCGCTCCGCCGCGGAGTAATATATGGTTGTGAACGGCTGGTGTCCTGCCCCCTCACCCGGCTCGATGGTAAGCACTGCTTCCCCGCTCCACCCTCTCCAGGAGGGAGAGGGCTGGGCGTCCCCAGGGTTTTTCTGATCCCCGCCCACTCCCCTTGGGAGAGGGTGGACCAGAGGGC
>JBOGJX010000564.1:0-3444 GCA_050745285.1 Terriglobia bacterium | reverse complement strand
CGGTACGAAAGGAAAGAAGTCTCGGGAGGCGCCCGTAACGGCACGGTTAAAACCGTGCCCTTCCGTTTTTGCCTAGCGAGTTCATGAATAATCCGGGCTAAAGCCATGCCCTTCCGGAGCCGTTTTCATGCTTTGCAGGTGTCGCAAGCGCCATGACCACTCAATAAAACGTCTAGTTTAACCCAATTTTCGCAGTGGCGGGCCTTTTAGGCATGATCTGCCCTCCACAGAGGGTTCCGTTTCATGTTAATGTCCTCACCGGGCGCAGCGCTACGGCCGCGCCATCTGTAGAACCGCTACATGCCGGTCTCGTCGGCGGAGGGACCGTAGATTGCTGGCACCGGAACGTCATTGAGGCGCAGGTAGACGCCCAACTGCGCGCGGTGATGGATGATGTGATTGAGCATCATGCTGCGGACCACAGCGGCGCGCGGCATGGTGAACAACGTCTTCCCCTGATACTCCAGCGACCACGGCTTCATCATGCGGTCATCGCTCGCACCCGCGATGGCAGCTCTGGCCTCTGCTATCTTCTTGTCAAACGCGTCCAGAACCTGTTGGCGGGAGGTCGGAATCAGGGGCTTGTATTCCCGCTCCGACAGGTTCAATGAATCCGTTTCAATGATCGTCGTGGCGAAGCCGGGAAGCTCCGCCACATGTCCCGCGAGACGGCCCAGCGGCATCGATTTTTCATGGGGTTTCCAGGCTAGTTTGTCTTCCGGAATCCGCTCCAGCGTCTTCCGCGTGTTGCTCATTTCCTGGTCGAACTCGGGCAAAAGTGCATCATTGAGCTTCATAGCTCCTCCTTAAATTTAATCGCAATTCGGTTAGACGGCATCCATCATAGCATATTCGCCATTTGTTCGCCATGATCGAGCCAGTAAATGGCGGTGGCGGGATCGCCGGCCTTCATTTCTCAAGAACCTTGGCGCTCCCCAATTGCTCAATGGGCCGAACGCCGGAATGGCCTCATTTTTTAGGGGCAAATGCGCAGTTGCAAGAAGCTTCGTAGAGGGTTAAGATTCCTGCTATCCGAGGATATGTGTGAAATGTCCCGCTCGCGCAGCGGACTCTTGTCAAGGAGGTGATTTGTGAACCGGAGAGACTTTATCGCCAAGACGGCGTTCGGTCTGGGAGCGGCCTGCGTGGGCGCGCCATCCCTGGTCGCGGCGCGCGGCCCCTACAGCGCCGCAGACACGATAGTGCTTGGAAAGACAGGCATCCACACCAGCCGCCTGGCTTGCGGCACGGGAACGATCGGGGGCGGAGGCCACTCCCATCAGACGCGGCTGGGTGTGAACGGCCTCGCGGATCTTCTCGTGCGGGGTTACGACCACGGGCTCCGCTTCTTTGATACGGCGGGTTCTTATGGGTCGCATCCCGCCGTCGCCGCGGCGCTCAAACGGCTGCCGAGGGAAAAGGTGACGGTGCTGACAAAATCAGACTCTCGTGACCCGGAAGGCATGCGGGCGGACATCGACCGGTTCCGTAAAGAACTGGGCACGGATTATATCGACGTCCTTCTGATGCACGACATGCAGGCCGGCGACTGGACCACGCGCTACCGGTCCACGATGGACGTGCTCTCGGAAGCCAAAGAAAAAGGCTGGATTCGTGCGCACGGCTGCTCCTGTCATACCATTGGCGCGCTTCGTGCGGCTGCGGCTTCGCCCTGGGTTGAGGTTGACTTGGTCCGCATGAACCCCATTGGCTCCCACATGGATGCCGACCCGGCAACCGTGCTCGCGGTCGTGCGCCAGATGCGGGCGCAGGGAAAAGGAATCGTGGGGATGAAAATTCTGGGGCAGGGCGACCTTCGCCGCCGTCAGGACGAAGCGCTGCACTTCGCGCTATCGAACGGAGTGCTGGACGCGTTCACCATCGGAGCTGAAAACCCCACCGAGCAGACCGACCTGATGCGCCGCATCGCTGCTGTGCGCGCCTGACTCGCTGTGTGTGTGGGCGCTTGGCTGCGCCCAAGGCAACCGGCGCCCCCTCCACCAGGGTTCGTCTCGTTTGTCGCATTGGTCTCCATTGTCTCACCTCATCCGCTACGCTGAACCTGTATGTTTCAGGCGTGCGATATTTTCGCAGGATACCGTAAGGGCCTGTAGCGCAGAGTTTTGTAGTTAAAACTCTGCGGCTTTTTTCTATTCATCAAAAACAACAACACAAGCCGCAGAGTTTCAAAAACAAAACTCTGCGCTACAGTTTTTTCATTCTGCCCTAACCGGGCCTTTGTCGTCACCCCGCGAAAGCGGGGGTCCATTGCTTTGGATTCCCGCTTTCGCGGGAATGACGGCGCTCAACAGGGCGGCCGCTTCTGGTTGCGGCTAAGGGCCGTGCTGCGCTACAGGCGCCCTTGCCGGTGAGCCGGCCGTCTGATTTTTTTATCCGCTATAATTGAGGTATTCCGGCGTGAAAGGGAGGTTTTGGATATGGAACGTCACATAAAAGGGAAGGCGGGGGAGAAGTATGCGGAGATAGTCGCTCCTGGAACCATGCGCTTTCTTGATTTCGCCCGTCTGCAGCTCGAAAAGGGAGAGAACTATTCTCTCGAAACGGGCTCCCGCGAAGCGGTGCTCGATATTTTTGGCGGGAAAGTCGCGGTGACCATAGAGAATCACGCAGAGGAAATGGTTTACGATAACGTTGGAGGCCGACCAGACGTTTTCAGCGGCCCTCCCGTCATGATCTACATTCCGCCCAACTCGCGCTATGAAGTGGTGGCATACACGAAGGTAGATACCGGCATTTTCACAGCGCCTTCGCGCGCGACCATAGCTCCCGTTTTGCTGCAAGGCAAAGATGTGGTCACAAAGCAGGTGGGAAAAGACAACTGGATGCGCACCGTCCATTCTGCGCTCGGCGACAATGTTTCCGCTGACAGGCTCCTGGCGGGTGAGACACTGAACCCGCCCGGCAACTGGTCAAGCTATCCACCGCACAAGCACGACCAGTCCAATCCACCCAATGAAGCCGTGCTCGAGGAAATTTACTTCTTCCGCGTGAAGCCGGCTCAAGGCTATGGTCTGATCTGGACCTATACTGCCCCAGGCGACGCGCAGCCATTTTCCACCGTTTTTGTGGTCGAAGACGGAGACACGGTGCTTCTCCCGAAGGGCTATCACCCCACAGTGGCAGCGCCTGGTTACGAGGTCCACTATACCTGGGTTCTTGCGGGCGAAGAACGGCGTTATGGGGCCTGGGCAGACGACCCACGGCATGTCTGGGTAAAGAATTAGCGGAACAGTGGCAAGTAACGAGTGACGAGCAAAAGATGCGCAAGCCCAGCGCTCTGCGTCAGGCAGAGACTGGGTGGCGCACACACCGCGTCTTGTGCGGTGTGTGTGGAATCGGATCGCAGACGCGGCAAAATGCGCCGCGTCTGCGCCACCCACCGGTTTCGTAGGGGCGCTGCTTGCTGCGCCCGCTGGGTTCGGG
>JBOGJX010000563.1:0-5241 GCA_050745285.1 Terriglobia bacterium | reverse complement strand
CGTGCAATTTTGCTCTTCCCAATGAACGCACTTGTCGAGGATCAGATGCGTCGCCTCAGGAAGCTCCTGTTCTGGGTAAACCTAGCTGTTTCAGGTTCAGGGCAGGCTGGGCGTGCGATCACATTTGGCAGGTACACAGGAGATACACCTATCGACGAAGTTGACCACGACCGTTCCAAGCCACCTGACGCGATCCCCGAGCTAGGCGAAAAAGTGACACGAAAAGAAATGCGGAAATCACCGCCCGACATTCTGGTCACGAATTTCTCCATGTTGGAATACGCGATGCTCCGTTCCGCGGACCAAGAGCTGTTCATCAATCCGCACGCCTTCACGATGCTCGTGCTCGACGAAGTACACACATATTCAGGAACCGTGGGAGCAGAGGTCTCAATGCTTTTGCGCCGGTTAGGCGCGTGCATGACTGAGCGCGCAGGTGGATTATTAAAACCGCCCGTTTTCGTAGGGACGAGCGCGACAGTCGGCAGTGGCGAAGGAGCCAAAGAGGACATGGTCAACTTCGCATCCACGTTGTTTGGAGTACCTTTTGCTTCCGACCAAATCCTGCTGGGTAGGACAATCAGCGCGAGCGTTACTGCAGATACTCTACCGTCATCCCAGCTTCGAGAGCTCAGAACCAGCCTAGTGGGATTCAGGGACCAACATCCGACATTGGGGAAATTATTGGCAGGCACACTAGATGTGGATAAGGAGCATACCTGGGATTCTCTAATGGTTGAGGATATCGAGGAGCTGGCGCTAATTCTGGACGGTTGCTGGAAAGGCATGGAAGTGGAAATCCGCAACTATGACCTGCTTTCTGAAGACCCCGAAGCCCGTTGTCGCCAACTTCTCGGAGAGATCACCAAGAGAAGCGCGAGGGTTAGGGCGTTATTGGACCTGGTTCAGCAGAGTAAAGACGCCTGCATGGACCTCGGCGAACTCGCCTCCGATTTCTTCCAGATCAAAGAGAGCGACGAAATCTCGAAATCAGACGCTGGCTCGGCTCTCAATTTACTGCTCACGGTTGTGGCGAACAGTACCATTGGGGGGAGGGCGCTACTCCCTCTTCGTTTCCATCACTTCGTAGCCGAGCAGAAGGAGGGCCTGCTTTGCATAAGCCCGAGCTGTCCCACCGCTTTACAGTCCAAATCGGACGGCTGGTGGAGCAGGTTATACGTTCAACATACAACCAACTGTTCGGCGTGCGATTCGCTGGTCTTTCCATTAGTCGTCTGTAGAAGGTGCGGATTTGTATACATGCAGGCGTGGAGACGCGGCGACGGATTCTGCTTTCCAGAACCTAATGACCTTGACGCAAAAGTGTCAAGGTTCCTCTTCAGGCCCATCGCCAAGCTTACAGAATCTGCAGAAGAGATTAACGCGATTACGCGGGCCATTTGCGTCACCTGCGGCCATTGGTTTGAATCAAACGAAACCCCTGGTGGCCAAAACGCCCAGCATTTGCATCGGCAACAATGTGCGAAGGCCGAGATAGTTGAGGTGTTTGAATGGTCCAATCCCGATACCGACTATAAGATGCTCACTTGTCCGATGTGTGACCAGCACTATTATGGCGAGCAGGAGGTAGTAACCGAACCAGCCGTTTCGCCATACGCCGCTGCGACAATCTTTGTTGAGGAGTTGGTCGCCCACACGGCGCCTCCCGGAAGGAGGGCCAAGCTGATCAGCTTTTCAGACACGCGCCGGCAGGCGGCCAAGCTCGCCGCAAAGCTCCAAAAGACCAACCGGGACTATGTTTTCCGTCAGCTGGTTTACCAGCTCTTAGCCACCACCAGGAATGGTCAAGCTAGAACCATGGAGTTGTTCGAAGAACTCTTCCGGGAAGTTCGCTACGATGAACGCAAACGACAATTGTTCATCGATGACCCCTCAGCCCTACATGACAATCGTCTGCTGGAACAGGTGCTGGGGAACCTTCTTTTTCGGGAAACCGTAAACGCATACTATACTCTCGAATCCCTTGGTGTGGTAAGAATCGACTACAGCGAGCAGCTTCTTGACCGTTGCCAACGCATGATCTTGACGCCGCTCTGGAGGCAATACGTTCCGGACCAAGAAAAGACCAGCTTCCTGAGGATGGTGCTGGATTGGGGCCTCAGGTTTCGCTGCTGCGTCTCGTCAGCCGTCAACGCGATTCCCTATCACCCGCCAAAGCTGCATGAATGGAAGATTTACCCAAGACGGGTGCCTGGGCCCAAGTTTGGGCCCAATCAACAAACCGAGGCAGCGTTTTTTCTCGGACGGGCTGATAGCAGGAACGCTCTGTTCAACTTCATGCTGCGCTTGACGGAGAGGAGGAGACAGCGCCTCGATCCTTGGTCCATGGACAGGGTGGAGTTTAACTCTCTGTTGGAAATGGTCTGGCGCTCTCTCTTTTTCGACCAAAAGCTCCTGACTGGTGGAAAGGCGGGCCCAGAAGCTGCGAGGGAGCTCATTGTTACACGAGCGACTGAACCTGACTACGCAACCTTACAACTAAATCTTAATGGATTGATTTGGAGGTTGGCTGATGCGGAAAAGAGCGTCTTTCGATGCAACGTGTGCGGGCGGCTGTCACACTACAGCGTGGCGGCAGTCTGTCCTGTCCGCTGGTGTCGTGGAACCCTCGTTCATGTATCCCAGCAAGAAGTGGATAAGCGGTTCTCCCCAACAAGCCACTATCGTAGGCTCATCCGCGAGCGTGACCTCCGACCTTTGAGAGTCGAGGAGCACACCGCCGAAATTGCTAACCAAAGAAGACTAGAAATTGAGCGCCTTTTCAAGGGTTATGAAGAAGAATCCGTAGACGTTATTTCTGGTTCGACCACTTTCGAGCTGGGAGTTGACCTTGGCACCATAAGTTCGGTTTTCCTTGCCAATCTGCCTCCGCGTGTTGCCAATTACCGGCAGCGGGCTGGTAGGGCGGGGCGCAGGGAGGGCATGATTCCTTTCGTGCTGAGCTACGTCAGGCAGCGACCCCACGATCAATATTTCTGGCGTGACCTGAAATCCTTTGTCTCTGGCCCCATACCAACGCCTAAGTTCAAGCTCGCAAGCGAGATCGTCCTCCGCCGCCATGGGTTTTCGACTGTGCTTTCCTTCATTCTCAAGGAGTATGCCCGTGCAGGGCGTCCTGTCGGGAGTCAATGGGGGCCAGCGTGGAAGGACGTGAGCCAATTTATGACCGACCCGCAATATCGTGCCAAGGTTCATAAATCAGCTAACGATCCCCAGGGGCAAATCGCGAAGGCGGTCAATGCGATATACGAGGGGGTTGCCCAGTCGGTGCGTTCTAAGCTTACTCCATCTTCCATTTGCGACGCGTTTTACAAACAAATAGGAGAGATGAAGCCGCTGCTTATCCAGAAGGGCGATGAAGGCTGCATCAAGGTTCTGGGTGACTACGGCATCCTGCCGACGTATTCATTCCCGATTTACGTAGATGAGCTTCGGCTTAACGAGGTGCTCCCTTCTCAGTCGCCACGTTGCGACTTGGCGCTTACAAGAGATCGAAGAATTTCTCTCCGTGAGTATTATCCGGGAAATACGATAACTGCTGGAAAGACCCAGATTCGTTCAAAGGGGATATGGGATGGGTTCAAGATTGAACCTTTCAAGCGATGTTCGAGCTGCGGAGAGATGACCTTTGGCGCTGCTGCCCCAAGCGTCTGTGGTCTGTGCACCGGCCCATGCGTACAGATGCAGGCGGTAATTCCGTGGGGTGGCTATTACGGGAGTGTTATGGGTGAGGGGACACCCCCCGAAGTTGAACTGGAAGAAGCCGTGTCTGGGGAAGTCATCTTCGACCCCGCCAATGATCCGAAACCCTCCCCTCGGTCCGAGGGAAAACACCTTTGGGTTGCTACGGTGGACGCAAACATCATGCGGAACGCGCGTATGCGCCAGTTCAGTCCAAGGCCAGGTTCGAAAAATATTTTGCAACTGCAGCGGCGGACTGACGTCCGAGATGTAGGGGCTCCGCATTCGCCGACCGTTTGCTTAGCCCTGAGCGATGAAAAGCCGAGCGGTAGCTCTCAAGCGTATTACTTGATGCATGAATTTACGACTGACATACTTCGGCTTCGCATCATGGCGACCCCTGAGGCTCAGACCATTCTTTCCAGCTCCAGGCTTATCGAGAAGCTTGCTGACGCTGGGCCAAATTCCAAAAAACAAGCCTGGTTTTCCGAATGCTTTTGGCAAACCCTGGCAGAGGCCCTGCTTATTGCCAGCAGCAAATGGCTTGATGTAGACGACACGGCAAACGCGGAAATCGGAGTCGCGTTCAGAAAAGAGGCCCAGGAGCCTTGTCTGGATGCGCGCGAGTTGATCCTTTACGACACAGCACCGGGGGGTGCTGGTTACGCGAGTGAAGTCGCTGCTCACCTCAGGGAAGTGTTTCAGATTGCTGTGCGCGTTTTGAATGGGTGCAGTTGTGGGGACAGTTGCTACCAGTGCATTCGATCTTATAGGAATCAGTGGATCCATTCGAGGCTTGACCGACACCTCGTGGCGGAGGGGCTGCAAAAGTTTGGCGATTTAAACTGGCGTTAATATGCAAGGTCTCAGCGCAAGCACGTAACACACGCCGGTACAATATGTCTACCGCTCATCAAATCATGCCACCGAATCCGCCTGGATGTATCCGCCGGTTCCATTTCCTGCCACGTCCTGCGGGATTATTTCTATGCTACCGACCGGCAGCGGGGATGGGATAAGCAGCCGACGCTCTACGAAACGGTGAGGATGCCTCAGCATGCGGGGCCTGGGGAACTGCGGCTGTCGTTCAAAATCCGGCAACTGGAGCTTCAGAAGGAAGGAGCGCCCAAGGGAGCGTACAAGGCGCTCGAGCGGGCCTACAACATCCTGGCGAACCCCGAGTTGAGGGTTTGCTATGACGCCTTGCTTGGCGATCCGGATGCTCCGGTGCTCTTCCCCTACGGCGGATTTGGGTCACTGTTGGTGGGTGGCGATCGATCTCGTGACGGCGAGACCTTTTTCGCGACGCGTATTCTCGCCTTCCGGCCGGAGATGCACCAGCGGCGCTTTCACGCTCCGCTGCGCAAGTTTGAGTTTTATGGTACAAGTGCGATCTATCGCGACGCCCGACGGAAGCTTGAGCTGATGGTGGACCAGTGCGCGCTGCCGGTCGTTTGGGACCAGACGTGGAACCAATGGAAACATCTGTTGGCGGCAAAGGTACAAATTGATGGTACGTTTATCCGCGCAGGAAAGTAC
>JBOGJX010000562.1:0-8768 GCA_050745285.1 Terriglobia bacterium | reverse complement strand
CGTCTGCGGGCCAACTTTTTCCTTGATGCCTTCGAGAATTGTCGTGACCGGCTGGAGCACCTTCGACGGGGTGTAATCGCCGAGTTGGTTCAACGCGTTATCCGCGTCAGGACCGATCACCGCGATTGATTTTAGATTCTTTCCGAGGGGCAACAGATTCTTCTCGTTCTTCAGGAGAACAATCCCTTCCCGAGCGGCCCGGAGCGCCAGTTCCTGATGGACCTTGGAATGCACAATCTTCACAGCCCGCTCCGGGTCAACATAGGGATCCGTAAAGAGTCCGAGCCGGAATTTCTCCTCCAGCACCCGGCGCACGGCGCGGTTAACCAACGAGATCGGGACGCGGCCTTCTTGGACGTTCTCCATGAGCGGTTCCATATAAGCCGGCTCATAAGTAATGTCCAGATCGACGCCTGCATTTAAGGCCATCGCGCCCGCGTCTTTCTCTGTCGCGGCAACACCCTCGTAAATGAGGCTGCCAAAGCCGCCCCCCTCACTCATCACCAGCCCGTGGAAGCCCAACTCGTGACGCAGGACTTCCGTATTCCATTTCCAAGAGGAATGCTCCGGCACATCATCAATTTCCGGATATCCAGCCATCACGCCCAAAGCGCCAGACTTTTTAATGGCTGCAACCCATGGAGGCAGGAAGTCCTCCCGGATCATCCGCTCCGAAAGTTCGATAGCGCCGCGCTCCAAGCCGCTGGCGGGCTCGCTCTGAGTTGGGAAATCGGTCATCACGGCCGCAACTTTATCCGGGGCATCGACGTTGTAGCCCTGGGCGCCGCGCACGATGTTTTCAGCGATCTGAGAGTAAAGGTAGGGGTCTTCCGTATAGGCCTCGGCATTCCGGCCCATCCTTGGATCGCGATCCAACTCAAGGACGAGCGTGGATAGCATATTAATCCCAACGACCCGGGCTTCTTGCGCCGCGGCCGCATAGATTGACTTCACCAGACCCATGTCAAACGTGCTGCCAATGGCGAGCCCTTCCGGGAAGACTGTCGCTCCCGAGAACATAGCGCCGTGCGTACCCTCTTCGTCTTCAAGAAGCGGAATCTTCAACCGCGTCTGGGTCAGTGCGATTTTCTGAAGCACGTTGAAGTATTCCGCCTGTTGCCGGGGACCTTTGCGCAGAATAGTATTCGCGAGCGTAAAAAAACCGCAGCCAGGGCCGATTTCCTGTGTGTATGTTCCGGCTGCAAATCTTTTGCACGCCGCCATCTTTGCAGTGATGTCCTTCCCAAGCGCATTCACATATACGCAGGGAAGATTGAGTTGGCCGAGCTTCTCCTTCAGCGTCATCCGGCTCATAAGGTCTTCAACTCGCCGCTCCACCGGCTGATGGGGATCCAGATAGATTGGCGCCCCGCCGCTTGATTGCGAACGAAGCGGCATACCGAAAGCCACCATCAGCGCCAAACAGAGGATTAACGTTTTGAGCAATTTGTGGAAGTGCATCGGCAACCTCAAAAGAGATGTATCTGGCCAAACCGCCGATGGCAGGAAGCTGGTGAGCAAGTCCGCTGCCATGTCATTCTGAGCTTTTATAGCCGATTTCGGCTATAAGAGCTCAGAATGACAGATCAAAACACTTTTTCAGCAACCTGTTACGCTGTGTATTGCCGGCATCTATTGAGTGGTCATGTCGCTTTGCGATACCCGCAAAGCATGAAAATATGACCGGAAGGGCATGGCTTTAGCCATGCTGCATGCCAGGCACCCCTCACCCGCCGCGATGGGAAGCGCTGCTTCCCCGCGGCACCATCTCCCCCTGGGGAGAGGGTAGGAGTCGTAGTTCCCGTGGCAATCCAGCCTCTCCCGACCGCGCGTGAGAGGGGGGACCACGAAGTGGTGGGTGAGGGTGTCTCCGGCACGGCCGTTTTTCTTAGAAACACTGGCCGTGCCCTTCCGCTCTCCTGACCGGAATTTTCGGAACAGAATTGCACATTATAGTGACACCGATTATCGTAGCGGCGGCCGCTGGCAGCCGGAGTTCCGGCGCTCACAGATCGCAACAGGCAGACTCTATTACTGGGGGCATCAGTTGTCAAGGCATTTATTCAATAATGATCTAAACACCAAGACGGCCCTCTCATAATCGCCATTCTAAATAGCATATCGAAGTTTATCGCTTGACTTCAGGCAATCAAGAGGGTAAATAGTTTAATTCAGTGATTTAGCTTTTGCCCCAAAAGAGAACTATCATGTTTTATGAGTGGCATAAATTCGCACGACACAAGCGCGCAAGGAGTTCACATGGAGCACGAAGCGAAGTCGGCCGTTCAAGACGAAAGGTCTGTCGAAGGTCAATTAGCAATTTGGGGAGGAAAGCCGGTTCGAACCAAGCCGTTGCCGCTTGAATTCCCCGGCGTTCACCACATGGGTGAGGAGGAAGTTGAAGCTGTCGTCCGGCTGATGCGAAGCCGGTCACTGTTTCGCTATTACGGCGTCGACCTACAAAAAGAGGTCGAGGCGTTTGAGGCCGAATTCGCGGAATTTGTCGGAGTTTCGCACGCGTTGGCGGTGAGTAGCGGAACAGGCGCTTTGAATGTTGCGCTTTCGGCGCTGGGCGTGGGCCCCGGACAGGAAGTGATTGTCCCGGCTTATATGTGGGTCTCCGTGGCGGCGGCCGTCGTCAATCATGGAGCCATTCCGGTGCTGGCGGATATTGACGACACGTTCTGCCTCGATCCTCAGGCGGTCGAAAACCAGATCACAAGCCGCACCACAGGGATCATCGTAGTTCACATGAGTGGCGCGCCAGCGGATATCAAGGCGATCAAAGAAGTTGCGCGCAGGCATAAGCTGTTCCTGGTGGAAGACTGCGCCCAGTGCAATGGCGGCAGTGTGGAAGGGAAAAGAGTTGGAACCTTCGGTGACATCGCCACCTTCAGCTTCCAAATGAACAAGAATATGACCTCGGGCGAAGGCGGTTGCGTGGTCATGAACGACCTGCGGCTCTATCGCCGCGCGTTCGCTTGCCACGATCTGGGATATGCCCGCGACGATCAAGGACGACTCATCTTCAGCGACCCTGATCTTTGCCTTTGGGGGCACGGTTATCGCCTCGATGAGCTTCGCGGCGCCGTGCTGCGGGTACAATTAAAGAAGCTTCCCCTAGTCATTAAAAGTATGCATCGGAGCAAGTACCGGATTCGCAAAGCTCTGGAACAGTTTCCTCAAATCCAATTGCGAAGAATCGTGGATCCCGAAGGGGACACGGGCTGCTTCCTGATTACCACGTACGCTGATCCAGAAACCGCGAAGAAGATGAATCAGGCGCTGAGGGCGGAAGGAATTGTGACCTCTTCGGAGGGCGTTTCAAATGTTGTGCTGACCGAGTGGGGCTTGCATCTTTATTACAACATCGCCAGCATGGTGAACCATAGCAGCGTCGATGGCCGCGGCTTTCCATGGAACCTCAGAGACAACGCCGGCTTCAAGACGCAATACGCAAAGGGAGCTTGTCCTGCCGCCGATAGCCTCTTTGAACGCAGCGTCATTCTGGCGATCCCATCGTCGTTGACGGAGAGCGATGAGGACGATATTATCCGGGCATTTGAAAAAGTGCATCGGGGGTTACTGTCATCCTGATCGTAGTTTTCTCAGAAGGGCAGCCGGCGCAAAGAGGGCGCCCCTTAGTCAGATTACTGAAAGAAGGTGTAGCGTCGGGTTTATCCCGCCAGCCTGGAAATGACGGCGTGAAGCCGCCTGTACGCCAGAAACTGAGGCATTATCAGGCTCTTCATGTTCATCTCGCAGCCCATCATACTCCGGGCTAAACTGAAGGCCCGCGCCGGCCTCTAACGTGGTGGATTGCGCTTGTAAGCCAAAGTTCCCTTTAACTCCCAGAATAGAACTGATGGAGGGATAGCGCACTCCCAAGCGCGAGAATGGATGGCGCCGCGCGGCCGGGAAGAGTGGCCATGAGCCGAAACGATACAATTCGGGTTTATACTACGCACGCAGCCTTGCGAAGCAACAACCGTTGAACGGCGCCCAGGAGTCCTGACCCGAGACCATGGCTGAAAATTCCGCACCATCAGCGCCCCTGGGTGCTCCGCGGCTTCGAAGAGTCCTCACCTTGTGGGACCTGATTTTCTACGGCATTGTCCTGATCCAGCCCACCGCACCGATTCCACTCTTTGGAGTGGCTCAAAAACTTTCGAACGGCCATTTTGTTACCACCATTATGATCGCCATGCTGGCGATGATGATCACGGCCTTCAGTTACGGCCGCATGGCGGCGATCTATCCTTCGGCGGGCTCCGCCTACACGTATGTGGGAAAGGGCCTGAACCCTTATCTTGGGTTTCTGGTGGGATGGGCGATGATCCTGGATTACGTGATGCAGCCGCTCATCAACACCATTTGGATCGCGGTCGCCATTCACACACGCTATATCCCCAAAATGCCTTATGCTGTGGCCGCTTTATTGGTGGCTGGGCTGATGACGCTGCTGAATCTGCGCGGTGTGCGGTCGTCGGCGCGGTCTAACAAAATCCTGCTGGCGTGCATGTGCTTGGTAATTGTCGCGTTTCTGTACCTCGGAATCCATTATTTGTTCCACACGCAGGGCTGGGGCGGCCTGTTTTCGACCAAGCCTTTCTACGATCCAAAGACGTTCAATTCGCACCGGATCTGGGTGGCAACGTCGTTTGCTGCGTTAACCTACATCGGATTCGATGGCGTCACGACCCTCTCTGAGGACGTGGAAAACCCCAAGCGGAATGTGCTGTTGGCCACTGTGCTGGTCTGCCTTTTCACCGGCGTGATCAGCGGGCTGGAGGTCTACCTTGGACAGCGCATCTGGCCCAATTGGCACACCTTCACCAATCTCGAAACTGCATTCATGGACGTTTGTCACCGCGTGGGGGGACTTCCCCTCTACGAGGCCATGGGCGCCATCCTGATTTTGGCGGGATTCGGCAGCGGGCTGACGGGAACTCTGGGTGTGGCGCGGCTGCTTTTCGGCATGGGGCGGGATGAAGTGTTGCCCAAGAGGGTATTCGGACATCTCAGTCCCAGGACAAATACCCCCACGTATAACATCCTTATCATCGGAGCGCTTGCTTTTATTGGCGCGATCGTTCTCGGTTTCATCGGCAACGCGTACGAGCACGCCGGAGAGCTCATCAACTTTGGCGCGTTTCTTGCCTTTATGGGCGTGAACTTTTCGGCGTTTTGGCAATTCAGTATCGTGCTGCGCGCCGGCCGCAAGCGGCGAATATTGGGAGATGCGATTCTCCCGTTATTTGGATTCGTCTTCTGTGGCCTGATTTGGTGGAACCTCAGCATTCTCGCCAAAATTGTGGGCGGCACATGGTTTCTTATTGGAGTGATCTACATTGCTGTGGCTACGGGGGGCTTCCGCAGGAAGCCTAAGATGATCGATTTTAGCGAATCATGATGCTTTGGTGAAAATGCGGAAAAAAAGATCCAGCCCCCCAGTATCCAGTCAGGCTTTCTCTTGATAGAGATGTTCAACCACCTTTTCGGATATCAGCCTCACGCCTCCCAACGCACCCGCCTCACTGCCCAGAGTGGAGACTTTTAGCTCCAATTCATTAGCGGATTTTTCAAGCGCACATTGCCTGATCACGCGCTTCAGCGGCTCTAGCAATAGTTGGCCGGATTCACGAAACAAGGGGCCGCCAAAAACCACAACGCTCGGATTTAGCAGGTTCACTACGTCCGCCAGGGCTACGCCAATGTGGGAGACCGCTTCGTGGAGGACGCGAAAGGCCAGAGTGTCATTCTCCTCCGCGGCCTGGATCACCATCTCGATGCTGATCCGTTCCAAGTCGCCTTGAGCCAGCTCGCTGACCCTCGAATTCACGCCTTGCTGGATCGCGACTCTTACCGCTTGAATGATGGCTGCGCAAGAAGCCAGTGTCTCCAGGCAGCCGGTGTTTCCGCAAGAGCACAACGGGCCTTTTTCGTCCACCGTCATATGTCCAAACTCACCGGCGCCTCCTCCCGGCCCCCGGTAAAGCTTGCCGTCTATGAAGATGGCAGCGCCAATTCCCATGCCGACTTCGATATACACAAAATCGCTCATGTCGACCCCGAGCCCAAAATGCTTCTCGGCTATGGCCATCATTCGGGCGCTGTCATCAAGCACGCTGGGAAGACCAAATTCTGCTTCGAGCATATCCTGGAGAGGAACGCTTTTCCATTCTGCCATTTGTCCAGGTCGGGGAAAGGAGAGCACCATTCCCTTCCGGGTGTCGATCACTCCAGAATGGGCCATGCCGATGCCCATGATGGAATCCTTGGGTACGCGAGATTCGTTGATCGCGTCGTGAATTGCTTTGAACGTTCTCGACAGGACACGCTCCCGGCCCTCAGACATCTGGGTTTCCATCTGAAGCTTGTAGACCACATTCCCCAGGATGTCGGCAAGGATCACGCGCAGAAGAAACGATCCTACGTCCACCCCAATGACATAGGCCAAGTCATTGCGGACGCTTAGCGACACGGGTCTGCGGCTTTCTCCCAGCTCGGTGACGAGGCCTTTATTGATAAGCCGCTGGACAATGGTCGTTATGGAGGCGGCGCTGAAACCACTCCGCTTTGCCAGCTCCTTTCGGGAGACGTTGTGATTGGCATGGATGAGTTGGAGAACGCGCAGATCCTTTTGATCAATTTTGGGGTGGGTGTTGCTCGAGTCCGTTTGCTGCCTTAGTCTGGGGGACATATACTGTCGTGAGCCTTTCGCGATCCGATTAGCTCTTCATTTTTATTTCCGGTTCGTGATCAACGAGCGAATTCTTCGATGCTGAAAGATTTGTATTAGCAGAAAACAAAAAGAGTATATGAAACTGTGCGTTATCGCGCAAGGGGTGGTCACTCCGGCGGCAACCGCGATTAGTCTTTAAAGATCCCCAGTTCTATCCTCCGTCTTTGCCCAGAATATCAGCAAACTTTGGCTGTGAGATTGTCGCCCACAATCAGAGCCGTACCCGGTTGGCAAACTACCTTCGCGCTGGAGCGCCACGCAAAACGAGCAGTTGACAAAACGTTAAAGGTCAAGTTTTAATAAGAGATTGCGGTGATTCGATTCAAGTGGAGAGACGTGTGTCAACTTTTATGCAGGGGCGCAAGCGAGGTAAGGTGCGTTGGGTTTTGATCAACGCGGAAGGCTGGCGGCTGGGCCGCCTGGCGGCGCGGGCGTCGAGGATTCTGATGGGGAAGGACTGTGCGGATTACACGCCGCACGAGGATCATCGCGACGGTCTGATCATTGTGAATTCGGAGAAAATAATCTTCACCGGCCGGAAGCTCGATCAAAAATTGTACCGGCGGCATTCGGGATATCCTGGCGGCCTTAAGGAAGTGACGGCTCGCAAGCTGATGGAGACTAGACCTGAGAAGGTGATTCATGAGGCCATTCGCGGGATGCTGCCGAAGACGCACCTGGGAGACCGGATGGCTACCCGCCTGAAGGTTTACGCGGGGCCCACTCACCCCCATGCCGTTCAGAAGCCGGTCGAGGCGGACCTAAGCCGCAAGAGGTTTGTCGCAGCGTCATAAATGTTGGGAAGCGCTTGACCATCGGGCACAATCTAAAAGCGGCTTCTTCGCTTCGCTCAGAATAACAGGTTATCTAGCAGATTCTTCACCGGGTTTGTCCCAGGCGATGAACGTATCATCCTGAGCGAAGCGAAGGATCTCTTTGTCAGCATTACCAAAAAACTGCATTGAGCGTATAAGGAGACTGGGTGGAAGAAACGGTTCAGTATCGCGCAACAGGACGTCGCAAGAGGGCGGTGGCCCGTGTGTTTCTCCGGCCCGGCGACGGAAAGATTGTCCTCAATCGCCGTCCGTTCGAGAATTACGTGCCCTCTGAGGCGCTGCGGGTGGAATTGCAGCAGCCTTTTGTGGCGACGGAAACGGCGGGTAAGTTTGATGTGCTTATCCTCCTGCATGGCGGGGGGCTGCACGGGCAAGTTGGCGCGGCGCGAATGGGAATCGCGCGCGCTTTGGTGGTGTTTAATCCGGAGTTGCGTTCTCCGTTGCGTAAAGGGGGCTTCCTGACGCGCGACCCACGCGGCAAGGAGCGCAAGAAGTACGGCCAGAAGGGCGCTCGCAAGAAGTTCCAGTTCTCGAAGCTGTAGAAAAGCAGGTTTCAGGTGTCAGGCTTCCTGTATCAGTGGAATCTTTTTACCTTGGCGCTTGTCTGCAATAATATACAATCTGGCTGAAGTCTGACACCTGACACCTCAAACCTGACACCTGAAGTTTGGAGGAGCATTGGCGACCATTAGCATGAAAGAGTTCTTGGAGGCGGGAGTTCACTTCGGCCACCAGACCCGGCGCTGGAATCCCAAGATGAAGGAATATATTTACGGGGAGCGCAATGGAATCTATATTATCGACTTGCAGAAGACGCTAAAGCTCTTCAAGGAAGCCGCAAAATACGTCTCGGACGTGGCCGGAGAAGGCAAGAACCTGCTCTTTGTGGGCACCAAGCGCCAGGCGCAGGAGGCGATTGCCGAGGAGGCGGGGCGTTGCGGGATGTTTTACGTCAACCACCGCTGGCTGGGCGGCCTGCTGACCAATTTTGCCACGATTCAGAAATCGATCCAGCGGCTGAAGGAACTTGAGGAAATGAGCCGCGACGGCCGCTACGACCTGCTCACCAAGAAAGAAGTCCTGCGGCTCGAGCGGGAGCGCAAGCACCTGGAATACAACCTGGCCGGGATCAAGGACATGCCGGGATTGCCGGACGCGCTGTTTGTGGTCGATTCGAACAACGAGCA
>JBOGJX010000561.1:0-4470 GCA_050745285.1 Terriglobia bacterium | reverse complement strand
GCAAGTGAAACTGCTGGCGGGAAGACTGAAGGGCTAAACCCACGGCGCCGTCATAAATGAACGATCAGGGGAGCCTCTTTGTTTCATCATGCCTTGTTATTGTTTGTTGTGATAGAGCTTCTGGCCTTCGGCGTCGCGGGCGGGATATTTGCTTTTTTGCCTTTCTGGAGCCGCCCTACAATCTACTTTTCGATTACCGTGCTTCCCGAATTTAAGCACTCACCCGAGGGGCGACGGATCCTGCGCCGCTATCAAACGGACGTTCTGATCCATTCACTCATTGGTCTTGGACTGTTTTTGGCGGGATTGAAGCTTTACCTGGCAGGGGGGCTTGTAGCCGGTTTGCTGTGGCAATTTATCGGTTGCTCATACGCCCATCACCGGGCGAAGAAGCTGGTGGCTCCTCACGCAGTTCAACCCTCAACCTTTCGGGAGGCTTCCCTTGAACGGGGCGGCGCCAAACTTCCGGGCGGATGGCCCGTCCAGTCAGGTCCGTTTGCCATCCTTCTGCTCTCGGGAATCTATTTGCACGCGCACTGGATGCAAATTCCCGAGCGATTCCCCATCCACTGGGATTTGCAAGGTCATGCGAACGGCTGGAGCAGCAAAAGCTTTCTCGGAGTCTACGGGATCCTCTTGGGCATGGCAGGTGTTGCGGTCATGCTCTTATTTCTCAGTCGTGAGGTTTCCCGCCACGCGAAGCGCGATGGGGCGACCGGGCACGAGCGTCATTTCCGGCGTCCCAATGTATGGTCTCTGACAATATGCAGTTATTTTCTGTCCCTGATTGCTGCGATGGTGGCATTGACTCCCTTGCACCCAACCCCGAACGCCGGCGTCCTCTTTGCCGTGACCACGATCATTCTAGTCCTGGCAATGCTGGTTATCTTGGCGTGGTCCCGGATGAACGACATGGCTGATGAATCGGGCTCTCCGGCTGGCGCGGCGGCCGCGCCGATAGGCGACCGGACGGAAGACCGTTACTGGAAATGGGGGTTTTACATCAATCCCAATGATTCGGCTCTTTTGGTCGAGAGGCGCGTGGGCATCGGGTTCACATTCAATCTGGCGAACCCAAAGGCCTGGGTAATTCTGGTCTTGATCGTGGGCGCCCCTCTGCTGATGCCTGTTCTGCATTTATTTCATCACCCCCGTTAAGCCATTTAGACTTTGCGTCTCATCGCTTCCCCAAGGTTGGCTGTAACGCCACCCGGCGACATCATCCGACGACATCTGCTAACATCATCAGGATGTCTGATGCGATTGTGCCCGTCGCGGAGAACCGACCTCTCACTGGCGGCCACTTCCTTCTAAGCCTGCACTCTCCAGGCCAGGCAAGCGCCACGCGCCCTGGGCAGTTCGCCATGGTGCGCCTGCTTGGCCGCTCGGACGTGCTCCTGCGGCGGCCCATGAGCATCTATGACGTGAAGCCGGCCGCTGGCTCGAACGATAAATCCCTCTCAACATCTTTGGTCTCGCCCGCCATTATTCAGCTTCTCTACAAGGTTGTGGGACACGGCACCCAGTTGATGGCGGAGCTGAAGCCCGGTGATGAGGTGGGCCTGCTCGCGCCACTTGGCCACGGCTTCTTCGAGGAAGAATACCTTGACCGCGCCCGGGATGCAGACGAGGTTTTGCACGTAGCCGGCGGCATTGGAATTGCGGCGCTGCTCTTGCCCGCAAAATCTCTTGCCCAACGCGGCATCCGCGAGCGGCTTTTCTTCGGCGGCCGCACGCAGTGGGACTTGGTTGGGGTTGAAGACTTCGAGCCTTTCGCTCCCAATCCCGTTCTCTCGACGGAAGACGGCTCACTCGGCCATCGGGGTTACGTCACGCGGCCATTCGAGCATTATCTCAATGCGAATCGCGGCAAGAAGTTTCTGATCATGGTCTGCGGTCCGTGGGCCATGCTGCAGGCTACGGTGGAACTCGCGCAGTGCTACGGGCACGCTTGCCTGGTCTCGATGGAAAACCGCATGGGATGCGGCCTTGGCGTGTGTCTTGGCTGCTGCATTCGAGTGGAGGGCGAAGGCCACGCCGCCTATCAGCGGGTGTGCACCGAAGGGCCGGTTTTCTGGTCCGAGCGCGTGGTGTGGGAAAAGGAAGATATTCCTAAGACATAATCCACAGATTGCGCAGATTTCACAGATTAAAAAGAAATTTAATCAACAAACCCCAAGGCTTATGAGCGGCGATATCGGAGAAATTACGCAAACACCTCGATCGAGCCTAACGGATTCTCCTGCTAACTCATCATCTGCGAAATCTGCGCAATCTGCGGATGACGAGTTTGTGCCGCGGATGGACACCACCGTGGCGGGCATCCACTTTCAGAATCCGGTTCTTACCGCCAGCGGGACCTTCGGCTATGGCCAGGAGTTCGCCGGCGTCATCGACTTGAACCAGCTTGGCGGAATCGCGGTGAAGGGCATCTCCGCCGAGCCGATGCCCGGCAATCCTCCGCCGCGAATCTACGAGACAGAATCGGGAATGCTCAACGCCATTGGCCTGCAAAACGTGGGCGCGAAGCGCTTCCTGGCGGAAAAACTCCCCTTCCTGCGCACGCTCCGGGCACGCTGCGTGGTGAACGTTTTCGGGTATTCGACGGAGGATTACGTCCGCTGCATCGAGATGCTGAACGAAGGCGAAGGGATTGACGGCTACGAGCTGAATATCTCCTGTCCCAATACGCACTGTGGCGGCATGTTCTACGGCAGTGATCCCAAGCTTACGGAGGAAGTGGTTGGCGCATCAAAACGGGCGGCGCGGCGGCCGCTGCTGGTAAAGCTTTCGCCGAACGTGACGGATATTACCGTGTTCGCGCGCGCGGCGGAGAATGCGGGCGCGGACGGCCTGACATTGGTCAACACCTTCGTGGGGATGGCGATCGACGTTGAAACCCGCACGCCGCGCATCTCAAACGTCACCGCCGGCTTGTCCGGGCCCGCGATCAAACCCTTGGCCGTGCGTATGGTTCATCAGGCCTATGGCGCCGTGAAGATTCCCATCATCGGCATCGGCGGAATCGCAAGCACTGAAGACGCTCTTGAATTCATCCTCGCCGGAGCCCGCGCCATCCAGGTGGGCACCGCAAATTTCTACGCGCCAGACACGGCTATCAAGATTGCCGAAGGCCTCCGCGCCTATTGCGCGCGCCATCGTGTGCATCTCACGGACCTCATTGGCGCCTTACGGCTGCCGGGCCGGGGGTAGCGCAGAGCCGTTTTTCAGGCCTGCGGCTTTCCTCAGCAAAACAGAAAGGAAAGTCAAAAGGCAAAGGGCAAAGATCAAAAGGCAAAAATAGGTGTCACCCATTAGCAAGAGAAATAACTCGAAGCAGGCGCGTGTCTTTTCACTTTTGCCTTTTGCCCTTTGCCTTTCTTTACTCTGGAATTACCACGGGCACTGCGCGCCGCGCGCGCGCGGCCTGGTATATCGCCTGCATCACGGCCACATCCCGCAGCCCTTGAATACCGTCGGGCTCGGGATCGCGCCGCTTCAGAATGCACTCGGCAAAGGCGTCAAGTTCGAGGGCGAACTCGTCCATCACGGGAAACCCCTTTTCGAACCACCTGCCGCCGGTCTTGCCAAAAAGCCGCCGCTCTTCGTCATAAGCATAAGCCGGGTCGAGCGCTGCCCAGCCGCGCTCGCCGTGCACACGCAGGAAGGAAGCCTGTGCCGCGCCAAAGCTCGCGGTTGCCTGGAGCACAAGGCCGCCGGGAAAATTCAATCGAAAGGCGACGTGCTGATCAATGGCTTCGTTAAACCGGCTCGCGTCGGTGATCCAGGCATAGGCCTCCGCCTCAACCGGATCGAGGCCGGTAAGCCAGCGCACGGTATTGACGCAATAGATGCCCAGGTCCGGCAGCGCGCCGCCGCCCGCCAGCGCCGGGTCAAACCGCCAGCCTTCGGCCTTTCCCGGAGGAAGCATGATGGTGAAGGCCGAATGGATCACCCTCAAGCGGCCCAGCCTGCCGCTTGTCACCAGCTTCTTGAGCGCAAGGCTTCCTGGCTCGAAGTACTTGCGGTAAGCGATCATCAGGCGCACGCGCTGCCGGCGGCAGGCTTCGATCATGGCTCGGCAATCCGCCGCCGTATTCGCCATCGGCTTTTCGCAGAGAACGTGCTTTCCGGCTGCCGCCGCTTGTAAAGTCTGCTGCATGTGGCAACCATTCGGGCTGGCTAGGTAGACCGCATCGACCGCAGGGTTCGCCAGACACTCGCCATACTCGTCGTAGGTGTAGGTATCGCGCGCGCCGAACTTCCGCGCCAGCCTTTTCGCTTTGGTCTCGCCGCCGCTCACCAGCGCCACCAGCTTTGCTTTTTTACTGTGCCGAAAACCAGGCAAAACCGCTCGCTGGGCGATGCCGCCGAGCCCCACCACGGCATATCCAATCTGTTTTGAAGTGGCCATCAAACCGACCTCCAGAGAATGAGAAAATGACCTCAATCTTTAGCAACTTTGCCGGC
>JBOGJX010000560.1:0-3888 GCA_050745285.1 Terriglobia bacterium | reverse complement strand
GGAATAGCGTAATCCGAGATTTCATCGACATGTGGTTAACTCCTTTTAGCATAAGGTTAGGAGCTAGTCTCTCCTCACCCGGGTTGTTAGGATAATGCCTAAATTACAAAATCCAAACCAATATAGGTAATTCCGCTTCCATTGTCAATAACTTTATGGAAATTCTTTGCGGCCCGGCAGAGACCGAACGGCACGAGGCCCGATTCTTATGTTATTTATTGAAGTCCGGCGCTTACGTCCTGAAACACTCGCCCCAATGCGATGGGTCCGCCCTTCCCAATGTAGCAAGTAATAGAACAAAAGACAACATATCTGCTGTTTATAGTATTGTCAACGACTATTTTCGCAAAAAATTGCCGAATTTGCGGATACTGGGCGGGGCGTGCTCCTCTTTTAAGACGCTCGCTTTGCCCGGCATGACTCATCGGCAGTTTTCCAAACTTCCTTAGGGCTAAAGCGAAGTTAACCCCGCCTAATGAAAAATGTTGCGGTTCGATGATCATTTTTCGTAGGGGCGCCGCTGACGGGAAGCACTGCTTCCCCCGCGGCCGCCGTAATCGCCACTAAATCACATACCAAACCGCTAATTTTGCGTATAGAATCGTATACTTGACCCGGAGAATCAAGTTCATGACACCTTCAAGAAGGGCCTCCCAACGGTTGTTCGTGCCGGCTATCATTCTGCTCGCCGCGGCGGTTTCAGCCGCATCGGGCCTGCCCGCGGCGAGCGGCGCAGGCAGGATTAATCTAACGGTATCTGCCGCCGTGAGCCTCACCGAATCCTTGCAGACTCTCAGAAGCCTCTACCAGCGTCAGCATTTGGGCGTCTCGATTGCTCTCAATCTCGGCGCGTCCGGCATTCTTCAACAGCAGATCGAAGAGGGAGCCCCAGCGGATATATTCATCTCCGCCTCCCCGGAAGAAATGAATGCGCTGCAGAAAAAAGATCTGCTTCTGATGGGTACCAGGCGTGATCTGCTGAAAAACACCCTTGTGCTCATTTGTCCTGCAAACGAGCACGACATCTCAGGGTTCCGCGATTTGCTTAAACCGCGGGTGAAGCGCGTGGCAATTGCCAACCCGGAGAGCGTGCCCGCCGGAATGTACGCCAAGCAAACGCTGGAATACTTCAAGGTCTACCGCCAGATTCAATCCAAGGTCATTCGCGCCGAAGACGTCCGCCAGGCTCTGGCATACGTTGAGACGGGGAATGTGGATGCGGGGATTGTATATATGACGGAAGCGAAACTCTCGGCAAAAGTCCGTGTTGTGGCCACCGCGCCGGACGACTCACACGCTCCCATCGTCTATCCGGTCGCGGTACTCGAACGCAGTCGCCATGCGGAAGCGGCGGAGGACTTTGTCCGCTTCCTGATGACGGGCGAAGCGCAGAGGGTTTTTGCGCACGAAGGCTTTGAGTCCACGGCTCATTATTGAAGAGGTAGCCGCGGCACGATTTGTGTGCTGTGGGTTTTTGCCAATCGACGGACCCACGGCACAAAACTCGTGCCGTGGCTACTCGCTCGAAGGTCGATTTGGTAGTCAGGAAGGCACGGTTTTAACCGTGCGGTTCGAGCGCGCCGTTCATTTCCCCTGCCATGCCGGCCGGGCGGCTCGTTTTAATGAGCCGGCCGGCATGGCAGGGGGATTGGAAGACGCAAGCTTTCGGCGGGGTTAAAACCCCGCCCTCCTGACGACGGGAGAGCAACAAAACATGGGTTTCAGCGCCGCGCCCATCTGGGTCTCAATCGAAACCTCCGTCACGGCGACGGTGATCACATTCTTCCTCGGTCTCGCCGCGGCGAACTGGCGCGTGAGGTCTTCGGGCAAGAGCGGACCGTTGATGGACGCGCTCTTTATCATCCCTCTGGTGCTGCCGCCGACGGTGGTGGGCTACTTGCTCTTGTTGCTGCTCGGTAGAACAAGCCCCCTCGGGCGCGAGATTCAAGACCTTGGGTTGAACGTGCTTTTTACGTGGCCGGCCACGGTGATTGCCGCAACCGTCGTGGCCTTTCCCTTAATGTATCTCTCAACGCGTGGCGCGCTCGAGCAGGTGAATCCAAGTTACCTACAGGCAGCGCGAACGCTGGGCGCTCCGGAGTGGACGGTTTTCTGGAAGGTCACGCTGCCGCTGGCTTGGCCCGGGGTGCTTGCCGGAGCGGTCCTCGCTTTCTCCCGCGCCTTGGGCGAATTTGGCGCCACTTTGATGATTGCGGGCAACATTCCGGGAAGAACCCAAACACTGCCTATCGCCATCTTTTTTGCCGCCGAAGCGGGAAACATGCGTCAGGCGTTGGCATGGGTTTTGATCACGCTAGGAGTGGCTTCCGTCGCGATCGTGGCCTTCAACACGTGGGGACGGCGCCAGTTATTTTCCACACTAAGCGGACGAAAGGCGTAACTTGGAACTGGCTGTCGAAATTCAGAAGCGGATGAAGGGTTTTAAGCTCGAAGTTGCATTCCGGGCCGGCCTCAGGACGCTTGGCGTTCTCGGCCCTTCCGGTTCTGGCAAAAGCATGACGCTTCGTTGCGTCGCCGGACTCGAAATGCCGGACCGGGGCCGGATCGTTCTGAACGGCCGCACGCTCTTCGATTCGGACCGCGGCATTAATCTTCCCAGCCGCAAACGCCGCGTAGGTTTCCTGCTTCAGGATTACGCGCTCTTCCCCCACATGACTTTGGAAGAGAACATCGCGTTCGGCCTGCATTCCATTCCACCCGCCGAAGCCCGCAAGCGGGTGAAGGAGCAGATTGCGCGGGTGCAGCTCAACGGGCTGGAGAACCGGCGTCCCCGGCAACTTTCTGGCGGCCAGCAACAGCGAGCGGCTTTAGCCCGGGCATTAGCCGTTGAACCTGAGGTTCTGCTGCTCGATGAGCCGCTTTCGGCGCTTGACGTCCACCTCCGCAGCCAAATGGAGACGCTCCTGGTTGAAACCCTGGCTGCATTTCAGGGGGTCTCCCTTTATGTGACTCACAACCTGGAGGAAGCCTACCGGATTGCGGAGGAGATCGTTGTCATCTCAAATGGCCAGGAGATCGCTTTGGGTCCCAAGGAATCAATCTTCCGGCATCCTCCGAATTACTCGACAGCCCAAGTGACGGGTTGCAAGAATTTCTCCCGCGCGCGCAGCGCATTGCCAGAGCGAGTCGAGGCGCTCGATTGGGGTTGCCGGCTTCGCATCTGCCCCTCCCCAGCGTTCGAATGGGTGGCCATTCGCGCCCATCACATTACCCTGGCTACCAACGGCGAAGCGGAGAACACAGTTCCGTGCAGACTCGCGCGCGCGATTGAGGGACCGTTTCGCATGACGCTTTACCTCGAAGTCCTCCTTCCGAACACTCCGGCGGCCCACCACCATCTCCAAGCCGAGATCACCAAGGAAACCTGGGATGGGCTGAAAAACCACGCCTTCCCGTGGTACGCGCGCCTGGCGCCTGATAAGTTGATGGTGTTTTAACGGTCATCCATCCCGCTCTCGGGCACCCGCGAAGCACGCAAATAGGGCGTAGGGGCGCTGCTTGCCGCGCCCGCGGGTTTTGGGCGCAGCAAGCAGCCGCCCCTACGAAGCAGCGAGCGGCAAAGCCGCAAATCGCATCAAACGTACTTGGGTGTAATTTGAATGGACAAGCCTGCGCCCGCGCATGCTTCGTGGTCTAACCCCGCCCGCTCCCGACACGACGGAAAAACTTTTATTCCTGCAACCAAAATTATTTACTTGCATCTTAGGGGGTGTAGTGGATATAATTTCCACTACGATGATTATATAAATGATGATAACTAAGTATATAACCATTACAAAGTTTATAACTATGACTTGAAACACGCCGTTGCTATTCTAAACGGAGCAGTTGGTCATGTCGCTTTGCGGCACCCACAAAGCATGAAAA
>JBOGJX010000559.1:0-4915 GCA_050745285.1 Terriglobia bacterium | reverse complement strand
CTACCAAAACGATGTACTAGAGTGTGGCCGCAACCGCAGCGCGAGTAAACACTAAACGGAGTGCAGACCCCTTTTGCGGCATGGCTAAAGCCATGCCCTTCCGCTTGTTCTTCCTGAGGATTGTATCGGCCGTCAGTGCCAGCCATTAACTGGCCGCTGGCGCAGCAAGGGCCTTCTTCACTTCCGCGGCCAGGGCGGCAAACGCGGTGGCATCCCGCACGGCAATTTCGGAGAGCGACTTGCGGTCCAGTTGCGAGCCCATTTTTGTGAGGCCGTGCATGAACTGGCTGTAGGTCAGATCGTTCTGGCGGGCCGCCGCGTTGATGCGGAGGATCCAGAGACGCCGGAAGTCGCGCTTCCGCCGCCGCCGGTCGCGATAGGCAAAACGCCCGGCGCGGTCCGCCGCCTCTTTCATGGAGCGGTAGAGTTTACTTTTAGTGAGGAAATAGCCCTTGGTTCGCTTAGCGAGCTTCTTCCGGGAGGCACGGCGCACAGTTCCGCGCTTAACTCTTGGCATGGGTTTACTCCTTTCAATTCAGATTAATTCGGGGCGGAGGGAGCTTGCTATAGCATCGCTACAGAATCTCACGAAGGCACCCAGCCGTGGGCCTTCCCGCACCCTGAAAACAAGCCATCAGCAGTCAGCTATCAGCAAACCAACAGGGGACTCTTCTCAGAGCAGCTTGCTGAAAGCTGATCGCTGACGGCTGACTGCTATCTTCCGTAAGGCAACATGGCCCGGACGCGGCGGATATCCGAGTCCGAGACCAACCCGCTCTGATCGAGCTTACGCTTCCGCTTGCTCGGTTTTGAAGTCAAAATGTGACGCGCGTGAGAATGCCCGCGCTTGGCCTTGCCGCTGGCAGTCAGCTTGAACCGCTTTGCCGCGCCCTTATGGGTCTTAAGCTTTCGAGTCGCCAAAATCATCCTCCACTATTTTGCGCGGGGCCGGCTTGGCTTGCCGCCGGACTTGCCGGCTCTGACGGCGCTACAGGCTTCGCAGCTTGCTGCGTCGCAGCCGCGGCGGGCGCTGCTGCCGGCTTGGGCTTCGGGCTGCCAGCGGGCTTGGTGACGCCAGGCTTCTTGGGCGCAATAATCGCCGTCAGGTTGGGACCTTCCTGTTTGGGCCGCGTTTCCACCGCACCGTGTTCCGCAATCTCTTCGAGCAGCCTGGTCATCATGGTCCATCCGATATCGCGATGGGCCATCTCGCGGCCGCGGAAAGCGATGGTCGCTTTCACCTTGCTGCCTTCCCCGAGGAACCTCAGAATATGGTTCTTCTTCACGTCGAAGTCGTGCTCGCCGGTGCGCGGGCGAAACTTCACTTCCTTCAGTTCAATTGATCTTTGATGCTTGCGCGCGTCGTGCTGGCGCTTGCTCTGTTGGTAGAGATACTTTCCGTAGTTGATAATCCGGCAGACGGGTGGCACGGCCCTTGGCGAAACCTCAACCAGGTCGAGCCCGCGCTCCCGCGCGACCTTGAGGGCTTCCCACGGGGGCATGATGCCGAGCTGATTGCCCTCATCATCCACCACCCGGATTTCCTTAGCTCGAATCCTCTCGTTTATACGAACAAAACGATCAGCGATAGGCGTATCCCTCCGTAAAAGCAGGCTTCAGGTGTCAGGTTACAGTTGTCAGAGAAAAGCCGTTAGTTGTCCGTCGTCCGTAGTATGTAATCCATTTTCAGTTGATGCGTCTGGCGACGACGGTTGATTCGATTCCAATCGGTTGCCAGAGTTCGTGGCAGCGCGCGACGAACAACTGACTACGCGCAACGGACGGTTCTTGCCTGACGTCTGGAACCTGAAACCCGATCATCAAAGTTTACCATTTCACGGCCCGCGTGTCGATAAGGTTGCGCGCCCAGGCAATGAATTCGCCGAGCGTCTGAGATCCCGCATCGCCGCTATCCCGGCGCCGGACAGCCACCGTTTGGGACTGCGCCTCGCGGTCGCCCACCACCAGCATCAGGGGAACCTTCTGGAGCTGCGCGTCGCGGATGCGGGAGTTCAGCTTCTCATTGCGGTCATCGATCTGCACGCGAATCTGCGCCACGCGCAGCGCGTCCGCCACGTGGCGGGCGTATTCCGCGTATTTTTCGCTGATGGGCAGCACCACCGCCTGCACTGGCGCAAGCCACAGCGGAAACGCGCCTGCGTAATGCTCAATCAAGACGCCGAAGAAGCGTTCGACGGACCCAAGCAGGGCCCGATGCACCATCACCGGCGTGTGCTTCTGCCCGTCGCTGCCCACATATTCCAATCCGAAGCGCCGCGGCAAATTAAAATCAAACTGCACGGTCGTGAGCTGCCATGGACGTCCAATGGCGTCTACCAGTTTCACATCAATCTTGGGTCCGTAGAACACCGCTTCACCCGGTATATATTTAAAAGGAATTTCCATGTCGCGCAGCGCGCTCATCAAAGCGCCCTCGGCGCTTTCCCATTCCTCCACGGTGCCGGCATAGTGTTCTCCGTGCGCGGGGTCGCGCGCGGAGAGCTCTACCTGATAGCGGTCGAACCCGAATATCTTGAGCACAGCCAGCGCGAACTCGAAGCATGACCGAACCTCGCTCCCCACCTGTTCAGGCTGGCAAAAAATGTGCGCGTCATCCTGGGTGAACCCGCGCACGCGCAAAAGGCCGTGCATCACTCCGGATCGCTCATACCGGTAAACGGTGCCAAGCTCGGCGTAGCGTTGCGGCAGTTCCCGGTAGCTGCGCGCGCGCGACTTATAGATGAGAATATGCCCCGGGCAGTTCATCGGCTTGAGCTGGTACTCATCATTTTCGACTTCCATCGGACCAAACATATTTTCCCGATAGAAGCCCGTATGGCCGCTGATCTCCCACAAATGGCGGCGCATGGCGTGCGGTGTGTACACCAGGCTATAGCCACGCGCTACCAGCTCCTCGCGCAGCCAGTTCTCGATCTCCGTGCGAATGATGCCGCCCTTAGGATGCCAGAAAATCAGCCCCGGTCCGGCCTCGTCCTCGATGCTGAATAGGTCAAGCTCCCTGCCGAGGCGCCGGTGGTCCCGTTTCTTGGCCTCCTCGATCTGGGTGAGATACTGGTCGAGGTCCTTCTGCGTGAAAAATGCGGTCCCATAGATGCGCTGCATGGGGTGTGAGTGCTCGTCGCCCTTCCAATGCGCGCCCGCCACGCTCAGCAGTCTGAAAGCCTTGATGCGCCCGGTCGAGGGGATGTGCGGTCCCCGGCAAAAATCGAGAAACTTTCCCGTTCGGTAGGCGGAAAACACCGCATCGGCCTTTTCCTCGATCAACTCGCACTTCAGGAATTCGCCCATCTGCTTGAAGAGCGCGAGACCCTCTTCCTTTGGGAAGGAGACGCGCTCGTAGGGCACGTTCGCCTTCGTGATCTCAGCCATCTTCTGTTCGAGCTTCTGGAGGTCATCTTCGGTGAAGGGCCTCTCGCGGTAGAAATCGTAATAGAAACCGCTATCGGTGGGAGGGCCAACGCCGGGGTGCGCGTCGGGAAATAGCTCGAGTACCGCGGCTGCTAGCAGATGCGCCGAAGAATGGCGATAGACTTCCAGACCCTCGGGCATCGACGGCGTGACAAACTGGACCGGCGCATTCTCCTCGATCGGGGTGGACAGATCGACCATCCGGCCGTCAACCTTGGCCGCGAGGGCTTCGGCGGCTAAGCGGGGGCCGATGGATTTCGCCACTTCAAGCGCGGTGATGCCGCGAGGAAATTCCTTGATTTTCCCGTCTGGGAAGGTGAGTTGAATGTTATCCATGGAGGGTCGCAACCCGAGCCGCAAGAAACATCAATTAAATTAGCAGATCAAGCATGATAAGGTCAAACCACCCGAATCTTGCTGGACAATTGTGGGGTTTTGTGACTGAATTAAAAGTTTGACCGTCACCTAAATTGGGAATTCACTGAGGAATAGCGAGTATGGCGCAAGCAGAAATTGGAATCATTGGCGGGAGCGGCATCTACAACATGGAAGGCCTGCGAAAGAAGCGCGAGGTACGGCTGACGACACCCTTCGGGAGGCCGTCCGACGCCTACGTGACCGGGGAATTGGAGGGCCGCCGCGCAGCGTTCCTGGCGCGTCATGGCCGGGGCCATTTGCTGCTGCCCTCGGAGCTGAACTTCCGCGCCAATATTTATGGCTTCAAGAAACTGGGGGTCGAGCGCATCGTCTCTCTGAGCGCCGTGGGCTCCTTGCGGGAAGATTTCAAGCCCATGGACATGGTGATTCCCGATCAATTCTTTGATCGCACTCAGGGGCGGATTTCCACTTTCTTCGGAGGCGGTCTGGCCGTTCACGTCAGCTTTGCCAACCCGTTTTGCCCTACCGTCCAGGAAACGCTCGAGGCGGCATGCGTAGGCGCGAGAGTAAACTGCCATCGGGGTGGCACGTATGTTTGCATGGAGGGCCCGGCCTTCTCGACCAAAGCCGAATCGAATACTTATCGTGCCTGGGGTATGGACATCATCGGCATGACGAACCTGCAGGAGGCAAAGCTCGCGCGGGAGGCGGAAATCTGCTATGCCACGCTGGCCATGGTGACGGACTACGATTGTTGGCATGAGGCGCACGACGCGGTGACCGTGGATCAGGTTTACGAATACCTTCAGCGCAACGCCCAGAACGCCCAGGAAATCATCCGCCTCAGTGTCCGGGCGCTTCCAAGGGATCGCACTTGCAAATGTGGTTCGGCGCTAGCGCACGCATTTATTACGGATCGCAAGAAAGTTGCCCCGGCAATAAAGAAGAAGCTGGCGTTGCTGGTGGGAAAGTACCTGTAGCGGGTGGGTGGCATTACCGCTTGTCATTTCGAGTGGTAGCCACCCGCCACAGGCATGAAAATATGGCCGGAAGGCGTAGGGGCGCTCCTTGCTGCGCCCGAGGGCACGCCATGGCGTGCCCCTATGGG
>JBOGJX010000558.1:0-6150 GCA_050745285.1 Terriglobia bacterium | reverse complement strand
AGCGTGGCCCGCGTAGCGGGACGGGTGAGGGGGGCACGCCTTGTCAGTCTGAGGCGAAGCCTCGCTAGACGGATTTGACGTTGATGCGAAGTGTGTAGTCATTTCAAGCGGAGGATAACCCATGTTTGACCAAACGTTGCTCGAGTCGTCACCGGATCGGGCGCCGGTTCTTCGCCCTGTGCATTGGCTGATTTCTCTGGTTCTGGGCGTGGTGGGTTTCTTTTTCTATTACTATTTTGTCTCGCTGATTCTGGGGCGACCGGCTTCAAGCGGGCTCCTGACGATTCAGTCGATTGTGTTTGGAGGGCTGCCACTTTTCGTCACTGCCTTGATGCTTTGCTATGTTTACGCGGACTCGCGGCACCTGAGGATTAGCACTATTCCATGGTTTATCCTTACCTTGATTCTCAGCGTGGTGGGCTTCCTCATTTACCTGATCTACTCCGCCAACAAGACGAAGAACTGGAAGCGAGCGACGATGCCGATAGCCTACATCATCGAAGGCATCATCGTGGCCGCCCTGATCTTGTACCCGTTGATCTATACCAACGCATTGCCCAAGGCCCAGTTGATGACCTTCCTGGCCGCGCCGCCGCCGCCACCGCCACCGCCACCGCCGCCGCCCCCTGCGGCGCCAAAGATTGTGATCCATCGCGTGTCCCTGGCGGATTTGATGAAGGCGCCGACGGTAATCCCGAAGAAGATTGCGCACATCAAAGAGCAGCCCCAGCCACCCCAGTCGGCAGGAGTGGTGGGTGGCGTCCCCGGCGGTGTGCCGGGCGGAACGGGCGGTGGCGTGATTGGCGGCATCCTGGGAGGCATCGGCAACGGCCCCCCCCCCCCGCCACCTCCCAAGGCGGTAGTTAAGCGCCTCGTGGTGGGCGGCCAGGTGGAAGCGGCTCGAGGGATTTATAACCCGTCCCCGGTTTATCCGCCGCTGGCCAAGATGGCCAGGGTGCAGGGCATGGTGCGGCTCAGCGCAGTGATCAGTAAAGACGGAACTATTGAAGACTTGAAGGTGATCAGCGGGCATCCCTTGTTAATTCAATCGGCTCTAGCCGCAGTGAGACAGTGGAAATACGAGCCGTACTTGTTGGACGGCGTTCCGGTGGTGGTTGACACCGAGATCGATGTGAACTTTACCTTGTCGGAGTAACCATAGCGGCGCGTCAGGGCACGGCTTCAGCCGTGCCGCCAAAGCCCTCACCCACCGCGACGGGAAGCACTGCTTCCCCCGCGGTCCTACCTCTCCCTGAGGGGGATGGGGGTAAGAAGTGGGCCACGCTTTCGGCATGGCTAAAGCCATGCCCTGACACAACAGGAGTGCAACTTAACCCAGTATTACTAACGATCCTTTTCAGGAGGAGAATAAAACTATGATTGGGGCAAAATTTCTGTTAATGGGGGCTTGGTTCTTTCAGGCGCCGTCAGCCCAGCCGTCCGTAGGCTTTGATCCCATGAGCATGTGGCACTCCATGGGTATTCCGGCAAAGGCGGTGGTGGTGGTGCTTTTCATCATGTCCGCGTGGTCAATCGCTGTGATGATTGATCGCTACATTGCATATACGGCGGCCCGCAAGCAGTCGCGGCTTTTTGCGCCCGCGGTTGCCGGCGCGCTCAAGGAAGGGAAGATTGACGAAGCGATTGCCATCGCCGAGCAGAACAAGCGCAGCCACCTGGCCAAAGTGGTGACGGCTGGCCTGCAGGAGTTTCAGGCGCATCAAACGTCCGCCGAAATTTCCGGCGACGACATTGAGGCTTCTAAGCGCGCCCTCGAGCGGGCATCCGCCATCGTGCACGCCGAGCTCAAGCGCGGCGTTACCGTCCTCGCCACGGTGGGATCAACCGCTCCGTTCGTGGGACTCTTCGGAACCGTGCTCGGCATCATCCACGCGTTCAACGGCATTTCGACGGAACATGCCACGGGCATCGGCGCGGTGGCGGGCGGCATTTCGGAAGCTCTTGTGACCACCGCCCTGGGTCTTCTCGTCGCCATCCCGGCCGTGTGGGTTTACAACTATTTCAGCGGCAAGCTCGAGGCCTTTGACGTTGAAATGGATAACTCCTCTTCAGAGCTGATTGACTACTTCCTCAAGAGAACAGGACGGAAACGGTAATGTCGCTCAAAGGAAAATCGCCGGAAGAAGTGTCCACCATTAACGTAACGCCTCTGGTGGACGTGATGCTCGTTCTTCTGATCATCTTCATGGTGATCACTCCGATGCTGCAGAAAGACGTCACCGTAGACATGGTGAAGTCGAAGCACGCCATCGACATGGCGGGCGCCAGTAAGACGGATGCCGTCGTGTTGGCTGTCACGCGCGATGGCAAGGTTTACCTTGGCAAGGACTTGATCAACGTGGACGACGTCACCTCAAAGGTTAAGGAAAAGATCGAGAACAAACTCGACAAAACCGTCTATTTGAGGTGTGACTCGCGGGCCAAGTACGGAGACGTGACCGGGGTGGTGGACGGGGTGCGTGCGGCGGGGGTTGAGGATATCGGCCTGCTCACGCAGCAAACGGAGGAACAACCACCTCCGCCCCCAATCCCGACGCCGGCAGCCGCTACGCCGTAGCTATGGCGGGCGGAGTGAAGTGAAATCCAGGAGGGTAGTACTATGGCAATGGGCGTTAGCAAGAAGGGCGGCCCGGTCAACGATATTAATGTGACGCCGTTGATCGACGTGCTGCTGGTTTTGCTGATCATTTTCATGATTATCGTTCCACAAACGCAGCATGGCTTGGGCGCGCTGGTTCCGCAGCCGAACAAGAACAAGCAGCAAAACCAGGACGTGTTGAACCGGACTATTGTGGTCACGATTGCCGCCAACCGCCAGGTGGCCATTAATCAGACCCCGGTCTCGATGCAGGATCTTGGCAGCCAACTGCTGGCGATTTTCAAGACCCGGAACGAACGCATTATGTTCGTGAAGGGTGATCCGAGCCTTCCTTTTGGAGTCGTGGCCCAGGTCATCGATATCGCACACGGCGCGGAAATCGACAAGATTGGATTGATCACCAAAGCAATTGAGAACGAATGACCGGGCGGTCGGTGCAGAGTTAGCCACGGCGCGGATTTTGTGCCGTGGGCCGTTAGATCGGCATAAACCTACGGCACAAAATCCATGCCGTGGCCAATTCGCACCCAAAACGAAACAGACCTACAATCGCATAATCCGTGACCCACGGCCATCGGACGGAGGATTCCGCATGAAAAGGCACAGGCTCGCCCTTGCCGCCGCCGCACTCATCGTGGCGGCTCTTTGCACGGGATGCAATAAGCTCAAGGCGCGCGATCAATTAAATAAAGGGGTGTTGTCCTATGGCAGCGCGCAGTATGCGCAAGCCGTCGATCACTTCCAGCAAGCCGTCGCATTGGACCCGACGCTGGTCAACGCGCGGCTTTATCTCGCCACCGCCTTGGCCATGCAATATACACCGGGGGGGGCGACACCGGAAAACATTAAGGTGGGGAACCAGGCGATCCAGGCTTACCAGAAGGTTCTGCAAGTGGACCCCAATAACACCAATGCGATCGGAAGCATTGCCCAGATTTATTACAACATGCATGATTTCGACAAGGCCAAACAATATCAACAGCGACTGGCAAAGATCGAGCCCAACAATCCAGACCCGTATTATTGGATCGGAGTTCTGGATTACGATCCGGCCTTGAAAAATCAGATGACGCTGAGGACGCAGCTTAATCTGACCAAGCCCAATCCGAAAGACCACGATAGCTACCCGCCGCTCAAGCCAAAGGATCGCGAGGCGTTGGCGCAGCAGAATCAGACGCTGATTGACGAGGGCATACAGATGCTGCAAAAGGCCATCGACCTCAAGCCCAACTATGCCAACGCGTATTCTTATCTGAACCTGATCTATCGGCAAAAAGCGGACATTGAGGCGAGCCATGATGCCCGCGAAGACGACCTGAAGAAGGCAGACGAGCTTTCGGCTAAGGCGCTTGCGCTCATGAAGGCGGCGCCGCACGCGACCACCTCGGGCGGCGTGTCCTAATGGCGTAGCGCAGACCGGCGTGTTTTAGCTCTACGGCTTTTTGGGGTGGCCACGGCACGGATTTCGTGCCGTGGGCCGTTGGCTTGGCAAAAACCCACGGCACAAAATCCGTGCCGTGGGTACCTCTTTCGGCCAAACTTCCCCGCACACTCACAAACCCCCTCTACATCCGGTAGTGGCGCAGTTTAGCGGTTGTAGCGGGCGAGTTTATCTCCCCAAATGACTGCGTAAAGCCGCCTCTACATCAAACCGCACCACGGCCCTACATCCTGTCACTGCATCCTGCTAGAATAAAAGCAGATTATGGTCGAGTTCGAAGAAATCCTCCGGAGAGTCGCGGCTTACCGGCCCGCGGACGACCTGGGCTTGCTCCGCCGGGCCTATGAGTTCAGCGCCCGTGAGCATCACGCACAGAAGCGGATTTCCGGTGAGCCGTTCGTCTCGCATCCTCTAGAAGTAGCCTGCATCCTTGCTGGCATGAAGGTTGATGTGGTGTGCCTGGCGGCGGGCGTGCTGCACGACGTGCTTGAAGATACGCCTGCGACGACCGAGCAGGTGCGACGCGAGTTTGGTCCCGAGGTGGCGCGCATCGTCGAAGGTGTCACGAAGATCAGCCGGATTGAATTCTTCAGCCCCGAAGACAAGCAAGCCGAGAACCTGCGCAAGATGGTGTTGGCGATGGTGGATGACCTTCGCGTGGTGTTCGTGAAGCTCGCGGACCGCCTGCACAATATGCGGACCCTCGATCACCTGCCGCCCGGAAAGCGCGCGCGGATTGCCCGGGAGACGCTGGAAATTTACGCGCCCATCGCCCACCGCCTGGGCATGGGAAAGATCCGCGGCGAGCTGGAGGATCTTGCCTTCAGGCATCTCGAGCCGGAGGCTTACGCCGAAGTGACGGCGGCGGTGGATAGCCGCCGCAAGGTGAGCGAGGACTTCCTGGCGGAGGTGTGCGCCCAGGTCGGGAAAAAAATGGAGGAGAGCAAGATTCCCGCGCGCATCGAGGGGCGCATTAAGCGGCCGTACAGCATCTGGCAGAAGCTGAAGCGGCAACAGATCTCAATCGATCAAGTATACGATCTGCTCGCGGTCCGCATCATCACGGATTCTGAAATGAATTGCTACGCCGCGTTCGGCGTGGTTCACAAAACGTGGCTGCCGGTGCAAGGGCGGTTCAAGGACTTCATCGGCATTCCGCGACCCAATCTATACAAGTCCCTTCACACGGCGGTGATCGGGCCGCACGGCCAGCCTTTTGAGCTGCAGATTCGCACCGAGGAAATGCACCGCATCGCCGAAGAGGGTGTTGCCGCGCACTGGAGTTACAAAGAAAAAGCGGGCAAGGCCGCTCCCGGGCAGGACACGGAACGCTTTGCGTGGCTCCGCCATCTTGTCGAGTGGCAGCAGGAGATGGGCGATCCGGGCGAGTTCTTTTCAACACTCAAGGTCGATCTTTACCCGGACGAGGCTTATACGTTCACCCCGAAGGGCCGCGTGATCGTTCTCCCGCGCGACGCGACGCCCATCGACTTCGCTTACGCTATCCACACCGAAGTCGGCCAACGTTGCGTCGGGGCTAAAGTCAACGGACGGATTGTGCCTTTGAAATATCACCTGCGCAATGGGGACATCGTCGAAATCGTCACGCAGCCGGGGCACACACCCAGCCGTGACTGGCTGGCGCTGGTGAAGACGTCGCGGGCTCGAAACAAGATCAAGCACTGGATCAACGTGGCGGAGCGGATCGAGGCCATCGAGATCGGAAAGAAACTGCTGGAGAAAGAAGCGCGGCGGCATGACCTGAACCTGAAGGACGTGCCGGAGCCGCTGGCCCAGAAGGTGGCTACCGATTACGGATGCCGGACTGCCGACGATATCCATGCGGGGATTGGCTACGGCAAATTTGCGGCGCGGCAGGTGCTGGCGAAACTGTTTCCCGAGGCCGGGGTTGAGCCGCACCCTCACGCCCGCACCGCCGGGGCGGCGGCGCGGGCGGAGCTCTCGGGCGATGGCGTGGCCATCAAGGTGCACGGCCAGGATTACCTGATGGTTTATCTGGCCAAGTGTTGCAATCCAATCCGCGGCGAGGCCATCGTCGGTTATGTGACCCGAGGCAAGGGGATTGGCG
>JBOGJX010000557.1:0-2808 GCA_050745285.1 Terriglobia bacterium | reverse complement strand
CACGCGGTGGCTGCCTCCAAGGTTCGCGTTTTGCGGTCCACGTCAATCGCGGCGACGCGGCAGGCGAGCTTGCGCACGCGGCCAATCAAGGCCACGCGCTCGGTGACGCTCACCGCGCCTCGCGCGTCGAGGATGTTGAATAGGTGGGAGCACTTCAAGCAAAGCTCGAAGATTTTGCGGAGGGGGAAACGGTGGCACGATGCATCATCCTTGAGACCGTCATAACCGGCAAGTACCCGCAACGCCTCTTCCTCATTCAAGTCAAACATCTGGCGGCAGATTTCTGGCGACGCCTGCTCGAAATCATAAACCGAAAGCTCAAGTTCTTCTTGAAGTCTTAAATCTCCGTATTTCTTATCTTTGTCCCACATCACTTCAAACACATTGTTAACATTTTGCAGAAACGCCGCAATGCGCTCCAAGCCGTAGGTGATCTCCACGCTGATCGGCTCCAGATCAATTCCCCCGCACTGCTGGAAGTAGGTGAACTGAGTGATTTCGAGGCCATCCAACATTACCTGCCATCCCACGCCCCAGGCGCCCAGTGTGGGCGACTCCCAATTATCCTCTTCAAAGCGCGCATCATGATCGCGCAGATCGATTCCAAGGCTGGTGAGGCTATCCAGATACATGTCCTGGATGTCAACCGGGGGCGGCTTCAGAATCACTTGCATTTGGGTGTGCTTGATCAGCCGGTTGGGATTTTCTCCATAGCGCCCGTCGGCGGGGCGGCGCGAAGGCTGCACGTAGGCCACGCGCCAGGGTTCGGGCCCAAGCACGCGGAAGAACGTCTCCGGACACATGGTTCCGGCGCCCACTTCCAGGTCATAGGGAAGGGCCAGGACACATCCATGGCTTGCCCAATACTGACTCAGGCGGATGATCATGTCCTGGAAGGTCAAACCCGGGGATTGGTTCGCTGCTTCGTTCCTTGGCATAGGTTCGTTGTGAGGTCTTGCGTCGCGCAGCGCGGCCTTTGGCCGCGACCGAATGCGCTTGTCATGCTTTAGCGGCTGAGCGAAGGGGATAGCCACGATTAACTCGCAGTTTGAGTTAATCGTGGGCTTTGCCAAAGCAAAAAGCCCCCGGCTGGAAAAGCGCCAACCGTGGCTCCCGTCAGCACGACATGTTCTCGAAATCTTGTTAAAAAACAAGAATTCACGACCTTGCAATGCAGAGCGGAAAAACCGCAGAGTTTTAAAAACAAAACTCTGCGCTACGTCTACACTTCCTACAAACGCTCATCCTCTTGCGCCAGCAATTCTCGCGTGACGAGCTTCTTTTCCGCGACCGCCTCGACCCAAGTTTCAAAAAGCAAGCGGGCTTCGTGGATTGCGTCCGCTGGCTCTTCCTGCGCCATCCACTTCTCCAGCGGCAGACGCCGGATACCTTCGCCGAGCGCGAGGGCCTTAGCCCCAACCTGATGATATTCGGACCCGCTCCGGCATCGGGAACAAACCACGCACAGCGCGCCACCTCCGTAATACACGGCTTCATTGCCCAACGTCCTTCCACAGGCGGCGCAGCGGTCGAGTTGGGGCAAAAAACCGCCCAGCTTCAGGAGCCAGTAATTGAAGTACGCCAGGGGACGGTCAATTGAGCCCTTCGCGGTACCGCCAGCCTTCAGTCCTCGCAGCACCGCCAGCAAAAGGCGGAAGGCCCGCTCATTCGCCTCGCGCTCGGGAAGCAGGCAGTCCGAGGCTTCGGCAACGTATTGCGCGGCCAGGTGGACCGCGTAATCTCCCTGCATAACGAAGAAGGACTCGATCAACTCAGCCGAGTTGATGCGCAGCAGATCGCGGTTCTCTCGTTCATAGAGCCAAAGCTGGATATAGGTGAGCGGCTCGAGGACGCCGCCATACCGGCTCTTCGTCCTTTGCGCGCCAGAGGCCACGGCCCGCAGGCGTCCCATCTGCCGGGAAAAAAGCGATACGATTTTGTCGGCTTCGCCCAGGCGGTAAGTCCTGAGGACGATCGCTTCCGTTTCGCGAAGTGGCATTGGGGAGTGCCTGCGGCCTATTGTCGGCGAGCCGACAACCTCATAAATTTACCACAACCGCTCGCCGCCCGGAAAGCAAAAACGCTCCGCAACCTCAACGCCGCAGTTTCGGGCGTAGAAGCGGCTTCACGCCGCCATTTCCCGGCTGGCGGGATAAAGACGCCGCACCATCCGCGCCCGAAACTGAGGCATTACCCGCAACCGGCCCACTGAGCAAGCCCCGCATAGGGGGCAGCCGTCGTTTTCGACGCCTCAGCCTGCTGGCCCGCAGGGATTAAGCACGGCCATAGGCCAGAAGCAAGCTTCCGGCCCAGAAAGCGGGAGCAAGCTCCCGCACTTAATGGCGCCAGACTCAATAGCTTTTTGTCGATATTCGGCCCCAAGCGCGTAGACGGAAACATAATCTATCACTTTAACTTTCATATTTAATGAGAGCCACATCTAGTTGCTATCCGGCTGCGCACACAGCACGGGCAAATGCCTCGCCGCTCCTGGGCCTGTTGAAAACTCCGCCGCCAAGGTGGAAACAGGTTATGTTAACTATGAGCTTCCACTACAAATATTATCAGACGCACCTGTGGAAGGATATCTCTCCCTGCCCCGCGAGAAGTCTGGGTGCAAGCCAAGCGCTCTACCTGAGCAGCGCCCGAACGCATAGGGGGCTCTTGGAATTAGTTTGCAACGGGATCGTCTGCTGGGTTAGATTAGGGCACTTACGGAGGAAGGAATCCTCGTGGCTGAGAAAAAAGTTGATGTGGTCGGCTTGGGCCTGAATGCGACGGACACGGTAATCCTGGTGCGGGACTTCC
>JBOGJX010000556.1:0-24527 GCA_050745285.1 Terriglobia bacterium | reverse complement strand
CGTGAATTACTACAACCAGCAGCGGATTCATTCCGCCTTGGATTATCGAACACCCGACGAGTTCGCGGCCGCGCACATCACCCCCGTTGCCGCCTAATTCTGTCTTGCTTTCAGGGGTTCACTACGGGTGGATTGGTATGAGGCTTACGCCGATCTGGCGGGCGAGCGGACGAAGCTGCAGGTCTTCTCGATGCGCAGCATGGCGAGCGGAGCGGCTTTCCACTCTGCGTACACGAACGCCACGCAGCAGGCCTTTCTGGAAGCTCACGAATTGGCCTTCGCGTGGTTTGGCGGGGTGTTCCAGCGGCTGAGGTATGACAATTTAGCCTCGGCGGTGAAGAAGATTCTACGCGGCATCCGGAGGGAAGAGACGGCCCAATTCATCGCTTTCCGTTCGCACGGGCGGTTCACGGCGGAGTTCTGCACGCCGGGGGAAGGGCATGAGAAAGGAGGGATCGAATCGGAGGCGGGCTGTTATCGGCGGAATCACTGGGTACCGGTACCGCAGGCGGCGGATCTGGCGGAGCTGAACGTGCAACTGGCAGCGGCGTGCCGCGAGGATGAGCAGCGCACAATCAACGGCCGCAGCCAGAGTGTCGGAGCGGCGCAGTGGATCGAACGCGGGCAGTTGTTGCCGCTGGCCCGTGAAGGCATGGACCTGGCGCAGACGAGCTTTCCGACGGTGAACGGTCTGGGATGCGTGAAGGTGCGGACCAACGCGTATTCGGCGCCGCTGGCGGCGGGAACCCAGGTCCACGCCAAAGTGTACGCCCGCCGGGTGGAATTGTGGCACGAAGGGAACTGCGTGGCTCGCCACGCGCGCTGTTATGGGCGGCAGCAGCAGGTCCTGGAGTTGGAGCATTACCTGGATGTGCTGGAGCGGAAGCCGGGGGCGCTGGCCGGATCGACGGCTCTCGATCAGCAGCGGCAAGCGGGTTTGTGGCCGGCGAGTTTCGACCGGATCTGGGAGGCGCTGAGGGCGCGGCAGGGGAAGCAGAACGGCACGCGGCAGATGGTGGGTCTGCTGAAACTGGGGCAGCAATACGGTCGTGGCAAGCTGCGGGAGGCGGTGGAAGCGGCGCTGGAGGCGGGCTGTACGGATGCCGCGGCCGTCGAGCACCTGCTGCGGCAGGACGAACTGCGGCGGTGCGGTTGTGAGGCGATCGATGTGGGCGGATTGGAACGCTACACGCGGCCCTTGCCGGTGATGACGGAATACGATCAACTGCTCACTTGGGGAGGCGCGCGATGAGCACTCCCATGATACAGCTCGAAGCCGCAACGATTAAAGCGCAATGCAAGGCGCTGCGGATGCCGGTCATCGGGGCGCAGTTCAGCCGGGTGGCCGAGCAGGCGGTGCGCGAGAAGAAGAGCCATACCGGTTACCTGGAGGTTCTGCTGCAGGCGGAGATCGAAGAGCGCGAGCGGAACACGATTGAGCGGCGGATTAAAGAGGCGCATCTGCCGCGGGTGAAGACGCTGGAGGAGTTCGATTACACGCAATCGCCGCAGGTGTCGGCGGCGAAGATGCGGGAGCTGGCCGAGGGCGGGTATCTGGAACGCGCCGAGCCGGTCTTATTCATCGGCGAATGCGGGACGGGGAAGACTCACCTGCTGACGGGGCTGTGCGTGGCGGCGTGCCGGCAGAAGCGGCGGGTGCGGTTCGCGACGGCGGCGGCGCTGGTGAATGAACTGGTGGAAGCGAAGCATCAACTGCAGTTGCGGCGCGTGCTGGCGCGGTGGTCGCGCTACGATCTGATTGCTATCGACGAGGTGGGCTACGTGCCGCTGGCCGAAGTGGGGGCGGAGTTTCTGTTCCAGGTGATCGCCGAACGCGCCGAGAAGGCGGCGGTGATTATGACCACTAACTTGCCGTTCTCGGAGTGGACGCAGGTGATTCCGAATGCGCGGCTCTGCAAGGCGCTGCTGGACCGCATCACGGACCGGGCTCACATTCTGGAGACGGGCACGGAGTCGTACCGGTTCCGGCGGACGGCGGAGAAACGGAACCGGGCGGTGAAAACAGTGGAAAGCAAAAGCGGTTAGCCCAACTTCCGCGTTCGGCGGAGTGAAGTAATGGCTGGCGCGCTGGTTTTCCCCTTGGCGCATGGAGTGAGCACGGGTCGTGTTGACGCTCCATAGGTCTGCCTCTCGAAGGCCGCAGCTCGAGACAACGTGTGGCTCGTTCTCGATTGAGCCTTGGAGTGGAACCCTGAGGCAGCATTGGAGGTTATATTTCGATTCAAGCTTTGGAGGCAGGTTAGCATGCGACGGCTATGGTTGATTCTTTTCTGTGGGCTGTTCGGGTTTGTTACTCCATTGTGGTCCGCGCAGGTGGGCCCCTTGCGGCAGGTTCAGACCATCATCCTGCCCAACGTGCGAGGTCGAATTGACCATTTAGGCGTCGATATTCAAGGCGAAAGGCTTTTCGTGGCCGCTCTCGGAAATGATACGCTCGAAATCATCAATCTGCGGGCTGGCAAGCTTCTGAGAACACTCGCCGGGCTTCAAGAACCCCAAGGAGTACTCTTTGTTCCAGGGATGAACAAGATTTTCGTCGATAGCGCCGGTGACGGCAGTTGCAGGGTCTTCGATGCTGCTTCTTACCGCCTGTTGGACACAATCAGGTTTCCAAGTGACGCTGATGATGTCCGCTATGATCCATCGAGGAAACTTGTCTACATCGGTTATGGGGGTCACGGGAACGCGGGCTTGCGGATTGTCAGCGCTTCGACGGACAAGGTCATGGCGAAAATCCCTCTCCCCAGGCATCCGGAAGCTTTTTCAATATCCCCCTCCCGGATCTTTGTGAACATTCCGAGCGCTGGGAATATTATTGCGGTGGTTGACCGGCGCAAGCGTATCATGGTTTCCCGATGGACCATTCGAGGAGCCCGGGAAAACTTCCCCATGGCGCTCGATAGGGCCGATCATCGCTTGTTCATCGCTACCCGCCAGTCTGCCGAGCTCTTAGTTTTTGACTCAAGTTCTGGCAGAGAGGTGACGAGCCTTCCCTGCGTGGGCGTCGCGGATGACGCGTACTATGATCCTCAGCGTAAGTTCATTTACATCTCCGGAGGGGAAGGATTTCTCGATGTCTTTAAACAAGACGATCCTGACCACTATACGTCCGCGCATAAGTAAAGGGACATAAGACGTTCCCGTATGGCATACTTCTCGCAGGAGGAGTGGCCATGCTGCCTCGCTTGCTGCGGTTGCATCCTCAGACGTATCACCGATTGATCCGATTGAGTAAGGAGGCGGAGCGCGATGGGGTCTACCGCGTGGCGAAACGTCTGCAAGCCGTGGTCCTGAATTCCGAAGGCCGAACCAGCGGCGATCTGGCAAGGATTCTCAAGGCGCCGCGCTCCAAGGTGTCCGAGTGGCTGGCGCGATATCAGGCCCACGGCGTCGAGGGTCTGCTGGAAGGTTACCGGTCCGGCCGGCCGCGGCGGTTGACCGAAGCGCAACGCCGCCGGGTCGGCGACATCCTCGACAGCGGCCCGGTGGCTTATGGGCTGGACAGCGGAGCATGGACTTCGCCGATGATCGCCTGGGTGATGGAAGAGGAGTTCGGCGTCGTCTATCATCCGGGGCACGTGCGCAAATTGCTTCATGAGCTGGGTTTCTCCGTGCAGCGGCGCCGCCGGGTCCTGGCTCGTGCCGAGCCTCGTGAGCAGGACCGCTGGCGTCGCTACACCTATCCCAACCTTAAAAAAAAGCCCACACCGAGAACCGGGCACTGATCTTCACCGATGAAGCCAGTTTCCGTCAAGACTCGACGCTGCACGCCACCTGGAGCCGCATCGGTCATCCGCCGGAGGTCCCCGTCACCGGAGAGCGGAAGAGTGTCAAAATCCTGGGTGCGGTCGAACTCTGGCAGGCCCGCTTCCATTACCGACAGGATACCGTCTTCAACGCTTCCACCTACCTGGCCTTCCTCCACTACCTCGCCCCTCACTATCGCCGCCGGGGAGCGATTCTCATCCAAGACAATGCCTCGTATCACAAGGATGCCGAGGTGTGGAGCTGGTTCAAGTCCAATCGCCACTGGCTGGAAGTGCACCAACTGCCGCCCTACTCGCCCGAACTCAACCCTGCCGAGCGGCTGTGGCAATACACACGCAAAAACGGAACCCACGATCGCTATTTCGCCAGCGAATCCGAATTGGTCGCTACATTGACCCGCGTCTTCGGAGACATGCAATCCTATCCAGAACTGATCCGGCCCCGCCTGCTGCCTTTTTGCTAATCAATATGTCCCTTTACTTATGCGCGGACGTATATCAGCAGCCGCCCGATCTTGCAGCAGTTGAGGCCGGAATACTAATCGCGCTTAAGCGGGCGATCAATGGGTAGCATGCTGAACGAATGAAACCTCCCAATCTACCGGTCCTGCCCGCCCTTGGAAAGCCACCTTGAACAAATTTCCCGATAACTTCTGGTCAACCGGCAGTTCCTGATCCGTGCCGGTGGTTGCTGCAACGCCAGAAACCATCTCGTCTTTCGGAACATAAAACCAGAGCGCGTATTCCTCCCCCGGCGCGCCTTGGGAAGACCCGCGCAATTGGTGTTTTGACTCATCCCACGCCATTTGCTGAATTGAATAAGCGCCTGTAATGTGCCGGGAGGTCCCAATCAACTGCGGCCTATGCACCATGGAATGAATGAGAAACACCCGCGTGTCGTGCGGCTGAATGTCGACTTTCATCCGATCTTTAAAGAGGCCGTAGAGCTTCTGATTCCAGAAATCGAATGCGACGTAGGAACGAGTTGGGTCAAGGCCCAGCTGCTTCGCAAAAGAGAGGGTTCGAGTCTCGGGTCTCCCATGCCAGTTCGTCAGGCCGACCACATCATAGATCCCAGATTTGGCGTTGACCTTCAAATCCAGAACCCTGGGGTAATTGTGGATGTAATCATCAGCGGTCGTGTGGTTAAAAACCTGCCAGTCAATCTGGCCGCCACGGCTAAACAGATCAATCGGGAGGATGGGCATGGTGGGCAGCGTCATCTTCAGCAGCTTAACCCTGTCCGGCGGCAGTTCAGGCATGACGCTGGAGAGCGAATAGACTACGCCTGAGAGCGCGAGGTAACTAACCAAGGTCCGCGCTTCGGGAGTGGTGGTGCCAAATCCCCTCAAAGAGTTCTCGCGGGCGCGGGCAGCTTCGAGAACCTGCGGAACCCTTTTCTTACTTGCTTCTGCAACGCTCATGGGCGGACCGATTTCCACTCCCTCACCCGCCATCGCGTACACGACGATATGGTTCAAGAAGGCGTTGGCGTTGAGGGAACTCAACAGGGCATAATTCCCTTCCCAAGTCGGGCGCATGTCATCGCCATAAAAATATGAGTCAAAATACCCGATGCCATTCAGCGGCGTACCGGCGGGACACCCCTCAATGAAACGCCTCGGCCCGATCGCCTCGCGGATAACTTTGAGCCTGTTCCGATATGCGGCCAGCGTGTCAATCGACTTGTCATAGAGGCGGTTCTTATCGACGTTGGGCACATATGCAGGGATGGCGTACTCACCGTCAAATTTGTAATACTCGAACCCCCAATTATTTAGAATTGAGAACTCCCGTTTCAGAAAATTCAGCACGGCGGGGTTTGTGGAATCGAGCGCCGGCGTATGGTAATCCTCTACTATTTTTCCGTTGTCGTACCGCAAATACCAGTCAGGATGCTGGGTAACTGCTCCCCCATAAGAGTTTGGAACCAGCCACAAGCCGGGAATCAGCCCTTTCGACTTGATATAGTTCGCCAGCCATTGGGGTCCATGCGGGAATTTCTGCTTGTCCCAGTTTTTAATCCAGTAGTGTATTCCATTTCCCCCGCGGTCGTAACCGTCGTCCAGGACGATGTATTGAAAGCCATAGGACTTGAGGTTTTTGGCAATCCAGTTGGTGTTCCGGACGATATCCTCCTCGGTGACGCTTTCGTAATAGTTATCCCAACTGTTCCAAGCCATCGGGGCCCTCTGAAAATACGAGTCATCAAAAGGGACATAGTACGGAACATGAAGAGACTTGGTGTAATAGTCCGGAATCACGCGCACCAGGGTGTTCACCGGCGCTGGAATGGTGACCTTTAAAAAGTTTGGATCTTCAGGATTACGCTGCATTCGAGTTCGGTCTGAGAACTGGATCGCAGTGTCGGTCTTGCGGTCAAATAGGCTGTGAACATTCAAGCTCGAAACCTGGCCGAGGCCAAAGTACCTGACCTCCGCATTATGCCGGGGCAGAAAGGTTTCATTCTTCGTCTGCTTTCCACCGTAACCGTCTTCGACTTCGGGCGTACCCTCCCAAACCACCGGGATTCCCTCCGGGTCCAGGAGTCGGGCAACGATCCGCTCACAGGGGGAGCGGGCGCCTCTCCGGTCAGGAAGCCTTGCGTGGTGGTGCTGGAGATCTTCAGATATTTGAGATACAGCTCGAAAAGCCAGTCGGTTCGTGGCTCCTGGGTTCGGATGGCAAGTTGGTTCGGCCCCTTTTTCTCAACGGTCCAATCTTTCAAGGGGCGCAGGCCTTTTCCACTTTTCAGGCTGAGCCGAACGTCCTCAAGAACTGTTCCCAGTTTGTCCGCTCGAATTGTGAGGACGGCGCGACCGGAGTCAGCGGTAAGGGTCCAGCCATTGCTAGAGGCCATTTCAAAACCCTTTACAAGGGTATGAAGTTGTGGCAGTTCTTGTTGCTGAAAGGGATTGCGAGAGTAAACTGCGCCAGGAGGAGGACGGATGGCGCGATACGGTCGGTTGTTTACCGACGCCCAATGGGAAAAGATCCGGCCCCTGCTCCCCGGAAAACCGAAGCGCCCGCGTGGGGGGCGGCCTCGGGCCCACGACCGCAAAGTGCTGGAAGGCATCTTGTGGATACTGCGCAGCGGAGCGCGCTGGCAGGATAGGCCCGAGGAATTTCCGTCGCCGGCGACGTGCTGGAGGCGGCTGAGGGATTGGGAAGAGCAAGGGGTCTGGTTGAAAATCTGGCGGGCGTTTCTGGCCGAGTTGAATGAGCAGCAGCAAATAAAGTGGAGCGAAGCCTTTCTGGACGGCAGTTTTGCTCCAGCAAAAAAAGGGGTCTGGGAGTCGGGAAAACCAAGCGGGGCAAGGGGACAAAGTGGATGGTGGTGGTTGACGGCGCGGGTGTTCCTTTGGGAAACCACCTTCACGCTGCATCCCCGTCGGAAGTCCGGCTGGCCGAAGCGACGCTTCAGACGATCCGGGTAGGACGGTGGGGTCAAGCGGGTCGTCCCCGGCAGAAGCCCGTTCGGGTGATTGCGGACCGCGGCTATGACAGTGACCCGTTGCGCCGGCGGCTGGCGGGGCGAGGCATCGAGTTGATCGCTCCTCATCGCCAGAACCGGCGCAAGCCCGCGACGCAGGACGGCCGGGCGTTGAGACGCTACAAGCGACGCTGGACCGTGGAACGCACCTTCGCCTGGTTCGGCAATTTCCGCCGGCTGGTTGTGCGCTACGACCGTTCGCTGACGATTTATGAGGGCTTTTTTCATATCGCCTGCTTCATGATCGTCTTACGCAAGGTTTTGAAATGACTTCTAGTAATCGAAACAAGCTTCCCGGTTTGCGCCCAGCCTGACACAACACTTACCATGATCCACATCGTTATTGTTAAGAATTTAGCCATCATGCCCTCCTTTAGCGGTGTTCGATAACGCGCCGGACCTTCCGGCTAGTTACTTGCGGCTGAGTGGACTCCGTTACCCGCCTGCTAAAACGCGATTCGTCTGGGTGGAAGCCTCCGATGCTGCTCGGGCCTGAAACGTTTGCTCTCGATCCCGCGCAAACACGTCCACATTCACCCCAAAAGCCGGATTTCAGCCCTGAACTCAGGTTTGCCCGCAATGCCCAGATTCATGTGGAAAAGTGCCCCGCCGAAGTAGCCGGATCCTGAGTCGTACCCAGTTGGCATGACAGGCATCGGCTCCGATTGCGCCGCCGTGGTAACAAAAATGTCGGTCAGGGCAGGACCGCCGAAAGCGAGGGAGGAGGTTTGCTTTGCAGGCGTTGGAACCCTCCGCTCAACCTTTCCATCCGGATCGTAGCGGACAATACAGCTTCCGTACCACTGGGCGGACCACACGTAGCCCTCAGAATCCACGGTCAGGCCGTCCGGAATTCCTTCGTGTTCGGAAATTCTGGCGAAGACACGGCGATTCTTAACTGTTCCCTGAGCGATGTCGTAATCATAGGAAAAAATCAAGCGAGCCGCAGAGTCAGCGAAATAAAGCGTCCTGCCCTCTGGAGAGAAGGCAAGCCCATTGGACAATTGGAATCCCTCATCCAGTATCCGCGCCGAATGATCATGGTCGACGCAAATTAACTTGCCAAGCGGATATTCCTGAGCGGGATCGTAGAACCAGGAACCCGCCAGCAATCGGCCTGCAGGGTCTGCGATACAGTCGTTCATCCGGCATGGGGATCCCTCCACCTGCTCGGCGACTAATTGAAGATGATTGCCACCATCCCAAAGCCAAATCCCGGAGTTGTTGGTGATCACAAACCCGCCTTCGGCGCTCAGCGCACAGCCATTAATTTCCAGGCCGCCCTTAACAACCTCCGATGTCTTAGAGGCCCAGTCATAACGGTAAAACTTAAGCCCAGCGCAATCGGTCCAGTACAGAGAATTCCGCTGAATGTCCCATAAAGGGGCCTCGCCGCAAAGGTCTTTATAGTCCGCGATGGGTATAGGATTCATCGTAGCGATCTAAACTTAAAAAAGAATGAAACCTTGCCGCTGTTTCCATCCGAACCGGACCATCGCATTAACAGCATGACGAGGCCCGCTCTGCGCCGTCTCGCCAATCAGGAAATGCATTGTCTAGGGACCGTCGCTCCCCACGTAGCGGCGGTTCCTGGAAAAATCGAACTTCGTCGTGACCTGGCCCGTGACCCGAATAGGCGACGTCTTTTGGAAAGCGACGGCGTCGACACCCTGGACGGTTAAACGCACATCAAATTTCCCCGCCCGGGTATAGGTATGAACCACCTCCTTGCCGTTGGCATCGGTTCCATCGCCGAATGACCAAAGATAAGTGAGCGCCGGAACACCTTCGGGCTGGGAGGCTGCGGAAAAGCTCACGGTCTGGCCAGTCTTGCCCACGGCAGGGATTGCGGATTGAACCCTGGGGGCGGCAGGGGGTATGGAGGCATCGACAATCTTGATTAAGTGCACCGTATGCGGAGGCTGGTCCTCCAACCGAAGAACACCATCTTTAAGCCCCACCGGGCTATGGCGATTGAAAACATCGGAAGCCCGGTAGTCGCCTTCCTCCGGCAACTGCAAGTCACTCATCCTGAAAATGTGCGAGCGGGGCTGGCCGGTCCAGTTAAAGACCGCCAGCATCGCCTGCCGCCGGTCTTCGCGGAGAAAGAACACGCTCGGCTGCTGATCCTCCGGGCGATAGCTCATCAGATCGAGGGGTTTTGCCGCGCGTTGGAGCTGGATCATGTTCAGCAAGTCGGAGTTCTTCAACAGGGCGAGACGATCCGGCTCGCTGGCGAAAAGAGTCATGTCGTCCCCAATTTCAAACATTCCTCCTGCCACCGCCGCCAAGGTGATGGAAACCTCCGCTTCATTCAGAGTCATAGGACGCGCCGGGCTGCCGGGAGGTATTTGTTCGGAAACTTCAAAGGCATCGGGGTCGCTTTCATAGAAGTTGTGATTCATATAGTAACGTGCTGCAATCCCCGGCGCGACTTCCGCGGCTCGCCGGAAGGAATGGCTCGTATCTAATGAGATCCGGCCTTCATTGACAATTCCGACGGGGTTCAGCATAGGGCTTCCGTCCTTATCAAGTTGCACCTGCTCTCCCACCGCCTTACGGATCGTCTCAAGCCCAATCCTTTGTGCTTCCAGCGCCGTCGTGTGAGGGCGATAGTAGTAGCCCTCGATGGCGGTATCGTCCATGAAATCCAACTTAATATACCGAGCCCCCCATTCATGGACCATGGCCCGGTAGGTGTAGTAAAGATATTTCTGCGCCTCCGGGTTTGTTGTATCGAGCACATAGAGCGGCTCCATGCCGGGCTGGACAATTCGGATCGGCTCGCCCTTCCCATTGTGTACAAGCCAATCCCTGTGATGCTGGTAAACCCACGCTCGCTCCGACACTTCAAACGGTGCCGTCCAGAGGCCCAGCTTGATGCCAAGTCGGCAAATTCGCTGGCCCAGCCGGCGCATGCCGTGTGGAAATTGTGTTGCATTTGGGGTGGTATACTCTCCGCGCGCATACTGGTATCCCTCGTCAATAAGAGCGTAGTCGTATCCCAAGTCCTTCAAGTGGCCGGACAGCCAGGAGACGTTCGTGAGCACCTCACCTCCCGTAATACCCGCGTAGAAAACCGACCAGCTCCACCAGCCCATCAGCGGGGGCTCCGAGACGCGAGCATGATGGAGCACGCGAATTGCTTTGCTGTACGCTTCAAGCTGTGCGTGGTAGTGCCGACCTGCTGCAAACATCAATTTTTCGGAGGCAAGTTCTTCATCCGGCCGCAGGGGCAGGCTTAACTCGATTTGGTCGTCTGCCGGCGATTTCCTTAGCGACTCATGCTTTTGAATCTCCGTAGTGCCGGTTGATTCAACTCGATAGGAAGCAATATAAATTCCTTCCGAGGCCGTCTCCGATGTTCTAAGGTGCAGCAACGTGAGCCATCGGCTCGACGTCAGCGCCGCCAAGAAGAGGCTTCCGCCGCTTTCACGGTTGTAAACAAGCTGGCTGCCGATACCGAGATACGTCTGGCTTGGACTCTCCCCGAATTCATCCATGCCCAGATAATCGGGTGCATGCCCTAAGTCGTAGATGTGCACGGGAGGCCGGTCTTCGCTGAAGCTATCCGATAGGACACGATCTAGATTGGCGGCCCCCCCTAAATCGATCCGTGGCTCCCCGATGGCATCCACGGTCCGAATCGCTTGGACAGTAACCGCGCGCGCCTGATCGTTGATAACCTTCACCACAATATAGCCATAAGGAAGTTTGTCATAAAGCCGGAGGGTGTAAGCAAGTTCGGGCGCCGCCGGCAATCCGGCAAAAGTGACGGTCACCTGGCGCCCAGAACCTAGCACATCGGCGAAGCCAGATTGAGAAACTTGATGGCGCGGAAAATCTTTCGAAAGAATCCAATGATGATTGACTTCCGCCGCAACTCTCGAAACGAGCACCGGACGAGTCTGCCCTTGCGTTCGTATCTGGTATGCGCCGTCCCGGGAATTCACGGCCACGGACAGTCGCGCATTGCTTAACACAAGATTTTCTTGCGCCCGGCTCGGCGCCGCCGCGAACAGCATGGCAACAACAAGCCAGGCGACCGGGGGAGTCTGGAAGATTTTCAAAAAACCAAGCAGCATTAGGACGTCCTCTCTCATCGCAGGACAACTCTTCACTGGCGCGCAGACTCCGGCGGCCGAGAGCATCAAGATCAGCAAACAGCCATGTCCGGCGAACTTAAGGCCGGCTTGGAAGGCGCACCCCCAAAATCCTCCTTCCCCTGGCTACAAAACGCCGTCCCCATATCACAGCGTTCTTCCGCCGGCGCCGGATTCGTAACCCCTGGCGCCCGCTCACCGCGCTCGAAGAATCTTGCTTTGCCAGACCGCACCTTCGGAATCCCTAAGTCGCAAGCAACACCACCGCGATCAGGGCACAGAGCATTCCCACTCCCTGTAATAAAGTGATCGATTCATGCAGGAGTGGCGGCGCCGCTATCACCACCACCAACGGGTATAGGGCTGTAAACGGCGCGACGATCGACGCTTTCCCCCCGCTTTTCATGGCCGCCAAGAGCGCCCATGCCCCCAGCGTGTTGAGAAGAGCGCTTAGCAGCATCAGCAGCAGAGTTCGCTTTGGATAGGTAAAAATCGACCTGTCCGGATAGAGCCAGGGAAGAAGAACAACGTACCCTCCCACCAAACAGATCAGCGCTGACTCCGCCGAAAGGTAATTGGTCGATAATTTCTGGAGAAGCCCGACAACCCCCCAGGCGAGAAGAACCACCGCCGCCGGCCAGCACCAGGATGGAATGGCGATATGAGGCATGTCCCTACAACGAAAAGATGATGAATGCCGCCGCGGCGAACAGCAACCCTAGCTTATGCAGGTTTGTAAGGCGCTCCCGCAGGATCGCTACCGCGAGCAGGACTGTGATAATGGGATACATTGCCGTTGCGGCCGTGATCACCGATGTATTCCCACCGCTCCGGTAGGCGCCCGCCAGCGCGGCATTTCCTACACCGGCCAGCACGCCGTTGGCCAAGCCGAAAAAGATTCCCTTGGAACTTCTCTCAATTTTGAAGCCTTGTGCAGCCAAAAGGACCACCGCCACCGGCAAGGCCCCAAAGGTAAATAGGAATTGAACCGTCTTCTCGGGGATTTGCGTGGAAACTATTTTCTCGAGCAGAGCAGGCCCCCCAGCAGAGGACGCACAGCAGGGAATACCAGAACCACTTCGCTTGGGCTGTCGCTCGCAAAGACATCGATTAATTTTCGGTTCTTGCTTTGGCTGCGGCTCGGAACAGCTCTGCGGCAAAGCGATTTTTCAGCGCCCCTAAGACCCCGAAGAGTAAATCCTACGTAGATCCTTCTGCCGTGTAATCAGTGACGTGTGTCTTGAAAGCGGTAAAGCCCCCGTCAATGTTAAAAATCCCTCCCGTTATGTACTCCGCGTCATCGGAAGCGAGATAGAGAGCGAACTTCGCAATATCTTCAGGCAGCCCAATCCTCGTCAAATGGAGGTCCTCGATCGCGCGCCGGCTCTTGGGATTATTCAACCAGGGATCCTGGAGCTCCGTGTGGACGAATCCAGGGCAAATAGCATTAATCCGAATACCGAATTTGGAGTAATAAACCGCCATCGAGCGCGTGATCGAGAGAATACCGCCTTTGGCCGCCGAATAGGAATCGTAACCGCCTTGGCCTATCAGTGCGTCGGTTGAGGAAGTATTGATCACAACGCCTTTGCGAGCCTCCATCATGTGAGGCAACACATTCTTGCAGCAAAGGTACAGACCCTTTAAACTTACGGCAATCATCCGGTCCCATACGGCTTCCGGAAGCAGATGCACGGGACGGTCTTGCTCATTACATAACTTCGTTGCCGCGGCATTGTTCCAGAGGATGTCGATTCGCCCGTAACGTTCAACCGCAGATTTCACCATCGCCTCAACTTGGTTCGGCTGGGATACATCCGTTGGAACAAAAAGCGCCTCGCCCCCAGCCTCTCGGATGAGCCTTTCGGTCTCGTGGCCGCCTTGCTCATTGATGTCGACGACCACGATCTTGGCTCCTGCTTTCGCGAAGTGGAGAGCGCCGGCGCGCCCCATTCCCGAAGCGGACCCGGTGATCATTGCGATCCGATCTTTAAGAACCATGGCTTCCACCCCCGTCCGTTGTCACTATGGTTTTGGAATACTTATGCACCATATCTTCCCCTGTACCATAACCCGGAAATTCGCCGTTTTCCTGGTAATATTTGGCGTATTTTTTCAGTCGATTCCGGTCCAGTTCTACTCCTATGCCAGGATCTTCCGGGAGTGTAAGACAACCGTTGGTGAATTCTTCCAAACCGCCCTCGATGATGTCATCGGTCAAGATTCCGAAATGCGTCTGATGCGCCCGAGTGCAGTTGGGGCAGCTTGCCAAAACGTGCTTAGCTGCCGCCGTGGAGATGCCGAGATCGCCGAAGCTATGCTTGACAACCGGTATTCCCACCGCTGCGAGCAACCATGCTGTCCTGTGGAAGCGCGCAATGCCGCCCAGTTGGTGCTGATCAGTTAAAATCACGTCGGCGGCACCTTTCTTGATAATCTCGACAATGTCCGATTCGTCCCAGGCGCTTTGGTTCGCGCCCACCGCCACTCCCAGCGCCGCCCGAAGCATCGCGGCGCCATCGTGATCATAATAAAGAAGAGGTTGTTCAAAAAACTCAATATCGTACTGCGCCATGCGCTTCATCAAGGAAAGAGCGTTTCCGTCGGCCCAGGCTTCATTGGCATCCAGGCGGAGTTTCGGCCTTGGCCCGATCGCTTCACGCAGAATTCGCGCCACTTCCAAGTCACGTTCGAAGCCCGTCCCCAATTTCACGTAAATAGTGTCGAAACCCTCCGCGATTCCCTTTTTTGCGGCCTCCGCCATGAGGTCCAGTCCCATATCTGGGACGTACCAGTAGTACTTGATCTGCTTGCGGAATGCTCCGCCAAAGAGCTTATAAAGCGGTTGACCGGTGATTTTTCCCACCAGGTCCCAGAGCGCGATATCAATGCCGCCCAGCGCACAATGGCCGGAATGACGAAAATGATGCCAGCCGTACCGCTGGGTAAGTTCCTGGAGAATGACGCCATGGTCCATCGGGTCCCGCCCCAGCACGACGGGCCGCATGGCATTCAGGACTTCATTCACAACTCGCACAGTTGGGAAGCCCATTGACTCTCCCAGGCCCACAACCCCGGTATCTGTTTGCAACTCAATAATTACGTTCGATATCCCCAGTTTTTTCCCGAAAGCCCATTTTTCGGGCTGGCTGAAGGGAATCGATACAATAGTTGTGCGGAAATCAACAATTCTCAAGGCATCCTCCTGTCGCCCTCTACAGTTCTGTCCGCCAACGTGCTATCCCTGGCCTATTTGGAAAACGTTTCCAGCAGTTCGCGCCCAGACGATTCATTTGCAAACTTTTACAGCCGGATTCATCAAGCTGTTCCGCAGCTAACTTCCCTCGATTCGGCTGTCAAGCGTGAAACGAGAGTTCTCAAACCCGGACACATCAATGAAGATCAGCCGCCGGGTGTTCCCCGTCATGTAACATATTGTGATAATATCACAGTATCAGAATATCGAATTATGTGATTAAATCTGTCATGAGGAAATGCTTGCAGGACTTTCCTCATTTTTTCCACGACTCCCAGGCCAGCAGGAGGTCCATCTGTAAATTCGGGGGCGATTCGGTCTGGGAACGGGGGTGGGAGCCGGTGAGAACGGTTCGGATGCCGTCGGCCAGCGCGTAGAAGCGGAACGGCGGAATACCGAAGAAGCGCCGTGAGATGACGAGCAGTTTCTCGCACAGAATTTTCAGCTTCAGTTTTTGTCCCAGGAAGGTGGCTGCAAAGTAAGCCGCCGCCGTCACCAGTAACACCAGGCTCTTCAGCCGCTGATAGCGCAGAACTCGAATGTCTTCCACCTGATAGCTTTGTTTGACGAAGCGAAAAGTTTCCTGTCGGGTAAGGGACTGGCGCGGTACTGGGGCGAAACCCGGCCCGTTTCCAGCCCCTCCCCATCAGAACTGCTCGTGAGGTTTTCCCTCAAGCAGCTCACCCAGTGGGCTTCTTCAAAAGGGTTATGGGTCTGGTCGAGATGCACGGCGATTTTCACAAAAGCCCTCCACGCCGGGCAAGGGGCGAAGGGTCCAGTCCCAGTACAGCCCCAGGACGCCGTAGAGATATTCGTTGCTCCACCGCCGCCATCCGATGCTGGTCTTCCGCCGCCGCTTCCGCCGAGTCAGCAGGGTCCGGACCTTCATCTCCGCATACTCGCGTACCTCGCTAAAGGCACGACTGGCATTGCCCACCCGAAAGTAGTGGACCCACCCGCCCAGTGTGGCGTTGATCTGCTTCACCAACTCCCTCATCGGGGTTGTTTCCCCGTGAGCGGTGATGTCGCGGACTTTCGCCTTCACGGCCTTGCGGGCCTTCTTCTTCGGGCTCATGTGGAGCTTTGGGATGTGAGCTTTCTAAGGATACGAACGGTACGAAATCCGTGATAGCTCGCTTTCACCGAACGGCACTACAAAACAGGAGATAGTATCACATTAGTTTCTGAGGTGTTTTTGCATATCACATTGTCACAATGTGTGCTCCTCTTATTATCTTTTTTGCTTGACAGGGTTTCATTCGCGCGTGTACACTGCGAGAGATCTAAGAGGGAAATGGCTAAACATCTAGTAGACGACTGAAAAGCGGTGTTCGCTCGGTATTTGGTTCCCAGTAAAAGGGCATCTTTTTCTAGGCCGCGCCCTAAGGTGGTGGCCTTTTCAGGAGGACCGATATGCGGCACAGTCAAACCTTGGTTGCACTCAGTTTTGCAGTCTTTCTAAGTCTTTTTGTTTTCCCGCTCGGCGTCCGAGCGCAGCTTGGAACAGCATCGCTGAGCGGCACTGTGACCGATGCTAGCGGAGCATCTGTTCCAGGCGCCCAAGTGACGATTCAAAGCACCACCCGGAAGGCGAGCCGGCAGACAGTTACGGATTCCGCCGGCAACTACGTGCTTCCCTCGCTGCTTCCGGATAGCTATCAACTAGTCGTCTCGGCTGAAGGTTTCGAGACCAAGACGACCACTAACATTCAACTTGCTTCCGGACAAGGCAGCACGTTGAACGTTGCTCTGCAAATAGGAGCAGCCGTCACGCATGTAAAGGTGACTGAGCATGCACCGCTCTTGCAGTCCACCACCGCTACCTTGGGTTCGCAATTGGAAACCCGCATGGTGACGAATTTGCCCCTTTTAGGCCGGGACTTTACCGCACTGCTGTCAACGCTTCCCGGGGCCTCGCCGCCGAACCTGACGTACTCCCCCGGCGACTTCTCCCCTGGAGGCGGCGCCGGAACTGCGGGAGGCGATTTTGCTTTTTATGGCCAGAAGCCTCATGATAATGAGTTCCTGATCGACGGTGTGCCCAACGCTGAATACCTCTTCAACGGTGTCCCGATTTATCCCCCGCCAGAGGCTATCGCGGAGATGACGGTGGAATCGGGGATGGATTCGGGCGCTTACGGCTGGGCTTCCGGAGCAAACATCAATTTGGTGACCAAATCCGGAACCAACGCCTATCATGGAAGTTTATGGGAATATGCTCGTAACGATGTGTTCAACGCCCGCGGCTTCTTCGACCCTAGCCGTAATACCGTTCGGTGGAACCAATTTGGGGCGGCGGCCGGCGGGCCTTTGGCGATCCCGCACATATTGTCCAAGAAGAGAGCGTGGTATGTCTTCGGCTGGTATGGAGGACTTCGCATCCCGAGCGGCAACTCCTACTACCAACAGGTCCCAACCGCTGCTGAATTGAACGGCAATTTTGCAGGTGATCCGACCATTTACAATCCGTACACAAGCGTTGTGGCCCCAGATGGCAGCCTTATAAGCCGACAGCCGTTTGCAGGCAATCAGATTCCGGTCGGAGCCACCAGCGTATGCCGTCCCAATCCAACCTGCATCGATCCTAATGCCGTGCTGATTTCGAAGACATACTCGCCTTTGCCCAACCTTACCACCCTTGGCCCTGGCAATACGAATTGGCTGGGCCAGCAAACGAATCGCAACGATTACAACCAGTGGAGCGTCCGCGTGGATCACCAGTTTGGCCAAAAGGACAGTTTCTTCGGCAGATTCACGGACGCCCGCAACTCCCAGAGCCAGGACTCTGGGTTCAACGGCATCGGCAACCTAGACAGCCGGCACTTCAGCAACATGGTTGTCAGCGATACGCACACCTTTACGCCTTCGTTTCTCGTGACGGCGCGATTCGGCTGGCAGCGCTTCAATTGGAACTCAAACAGTGTCGGGCCATTCGTTGCTCAACAAGCGGGCTTGTGTGACACCTTCCCCCTTACCTTAAACGGTAAGTGCTATATGCCGTCCATGCTCCTCTCACCTTTCCCTGGCTTTGGCCAGAGTTTTGAATATTACCCGGAAAACTTGTATACCTTGAGCGCCGACACCCAGAAGATTATCGGCAAGCACATGTTGCAGTTTGGGGGGACGCTTACCCGGTCCCATATTACGACCAATAATCAGGCAGGCTCAGGGATCGAGTTTACCAGCCAGCCGACCGCGAGCCTTACAGGCGCCAATGGCGATGGCTTGGCAAGCTTTCTGTTAGGATTGCCTTCCTCGGCAGGTCGCGTCATTGGAAACACGGAAGGCGACATGATTGCCAACTACCCTGCACTTTACGTTCAGGATACTTGGCGGGTCACGAAGAAGCTGACGGTTAATCTTGGGGTTCGCTGGGATCCACAGATCACGATGATCAACCAGATTGGAAGCGGCACGTTCGTCTGGGAGACCGGGCAGTATGTGTATGACCGCAAAAATCCCATTACGGGCCAACCTGCTAATGCGCAACGGGGTTTAATTCCTTCCGACAAGAACAACGTCGCCCCCCGATTCGGGGTCGCCTACGCGATCGATCCCAAGACCGTCGTGCGGGCTTCGTACGGGATTTTCTATGACGTCTTAGGCGAGACCGCCGGGGATCAGCAGGGCAACCGCGGCAACTGGCCGTTCGCATCTCCCCAGTCGGTCGGCAGCGAAAATACCGGCCTGCCCCAACTCTATTTAGAGAATCCGTTCTCGGTTCCTGCCCAAGGTTCATCAACACCCCTGGGCTGCCAGCAATGCTTAGAGGTCTACCCGTCTGCTACCCGGACACCTTATGTGCAGGAGTGGAGTTTGTCCGTCCAACGGCAGCTTACACCCTCGATTATGTTGCAAACCGCTTACTTCGGCTCACACGGGATCGACATGTCGGGGCAAATTGTTGATAACACCGCCGCGACTCCGGGTACGAATAACTTTCAGCTCCGGCAGCGCTGGCCTGGGTTTCCGCCTTACGTCAATAACGGGTTCAATCAATTTCCTTCCTATTACGACGGATTGAGCGTGGAATTGCGGAAGCAGTACTCCCACTCGTTATCCTTCCTGGTCGCCTATACGTGGTCCAAAGCGATCGATGTGTCGGACTCCCTGGTCGCGAGCAACTACTATCCCTTCATCCAGCCGACCCGGTTCAATATTCGAGAATTCACAGGCCCTGCGGGTTATGATGTGACCCACCGCCTCTCGGCAAGTTATGTGTGGGATATTCCGGGAAAGACTGGAAGCAAAGTAGCGGACGCTCTCATGGCAGGCTGGTCACTATCTGGGATTGCCACCTTCGATTCCGGAACGCCCTATTTTGTTGTCCTCAATGCGGATAATGCCAATATCGGCAGCGTACCGGGCCGGTCCACTTCCCTTCCGAACCTGGTGGGGAACCCCGTGCTTTCCAATCCGACGATCGGCGAGTGGTTCAATACCAGCGCCTATCAAATTCCTCCATTCGGCACCCAAGGCAATGCCGGCAAACACGCGCTGTACTCGGACGGGCTGGCGAACTTTGACTTCTCACTCAGCAAGAAGTGGCCGTTTAAAGAAAACAAGAGCCTCGATATCCGAGGTGATTTCTTTAATGGATTCAATCAGCATAGCTTTGGGGCACCCAACTTTGTCGCCGACGACCCCTCAACTTTTGGCCAAGTCACCCAGGTGCGGCAAGGAGGACGCCAAATCCAAGTTTCTGTAGAGCTTCATTTTTGAGTCAGAATACCGAACCTGGGTAACTTTAAGTCCTTGCGTCTGAGGTCTGGGTCGAAGCAAAGGAGTGTTCCAATGCGCTGCTCGGGCAGCGCCAGCGGGACGTTCCTTTTGCGCTAGGGGCGTGCGTTAGATAATCCTGACTGATTCCAAAGCACTTAGACTGAATCTAAGCCCCTTCGTGACGAAGTTCGGTTAGCGGTGGAGATGAAGAGGCCGCCGCTGAGGAGCGAGCCGGAATGTTACTACCGCATCAAGCAGCCGCATCCGGCGCTCGGGCAATACGGGCCCGGGGCGATCGTGGAGGAGGATGGACGGTTGGTGCCGGTGGAGGCAAGGGGAGGCGCAAAGGTGGTGGCGGAATGCTGGAATTTGCAGTCGGGTGTCATCGTCGGCGCGGCTGCTGGCATCCGCAGTACGCTATCTTGCCTATCTTGCAGGTGGGGCGCCAATGCCATTCAAGATGAGGGCACCAAGAGGGGTGTATGGAGTTTTGCGTCGGGCGAGGAACGGGGATATGATGCTTTGGGTGTTGGGAAATGTGGGATTCAAAGACGCGGCCCAAGGGCTGATGAGGCAGGAGTACGTGCCGCTACAGGGGATCGAAGCGGGTATTCTGATTCCGGAGGGGCGGCAGGTGAAGGCGATGCGACTAATGCGTGCGGATCGGTCGGCGGCCTTCAGAGTAGAGGATGGATATGCGGTAGCGAGAATCCCCTGGCTTGACATCGCTGAAGTGGTGCGTTTGGAGTTTGGGTAAGATCCTTGCGCTGAGCCTAAATCCTGTTTTGCACTGATGATGTAACGCGCCGCGATTCAGCTCTATCAGAAGGTTTTAGAACTTCGTTCGAATTGGGGACCGGCAGAATTAAACCTTGGACTGCTGATCTCGATCCCGCTCAGCAAATTCCATCGGGACCTCGAGCGATGCTCTGAGATACGGGAGGAAGAAAGTATGCGACGGCGGCAGTTTCTGAATCGATCGATTATTGCGACTGGAAGCCTGCTCGAACTTGGGCGGGAGCTTAGATCTCAGCCTGGTTCTGGAACTCCGTCCGGGGTCAATCAGAAGAGCAAACCATTGTCGGATACCCAATCCGGAGTTCCGGTGTTTAGCTGGAACGACGCGTACCGGGGTTTCCCGAAGACTGTTGATCCTGGATATCGCCACGCACCGGAAGAGGCCGTGGAGGCGTGGAAAGATCAAAAATTCGGAGTTCGCATCCACTGGGGACTCTACTGCCTCATGGGGGGCGACGCTTCCTGGTGCCTGCCGTATTCCTCTAAGCAATTCCAGAACATTTATAACACCCTCTACGAGTATTTTAATCCCACCGAATTCGATGCGGATGCCTGGATGGACCTGTTTCAGCGAGCCGGTGCAAAGTTCTTTACATTCACCACCAAGCATCACGACGGATTTTGCATGTGGCCAACTCAAACCGTCGTGAAGTCCCTCAAACGTGCGCCGCGTGCGCTCTCCTTCTTTCCCAAACGCCAGCCGAATTTTCAGGACTGCATGATCAACTACAGCATTGCGGACACGCCTTATAAAAAAGACATCGTGGGAGCGGTCGTCAAAGCGGCGCGAAAAAAGGGCCTGGGGATCGGGTTGTATTACTCCCATGTCGACTGGCATGATCCCGCGTTTGCGTGGGACCCCTACAATATTTACTACGATCCCAACTACACGAAAAACTCCGATCCCAAAAGGTGGCGAACATTTATTGATCACGAACGGCAGCAAGTCCGCGAATTGATGAGCTGGTACGGCCCCATCGATCTCCTTTGCTTTGACATTGCTTGGCCTGAGGCGGCATCGAAGGAAATCGCTGAAATCGCGATGATGGTAAGAAAGCTACAGCCCAGGGTTCTGATGCGGCAACGCGGAATCGGGCCTTACGGCGATTTTCACACCCCGGAGGGAACGATCCCGGGGGGGTTCTCGAACGGAAACTGGATGGTCATTTATTCGGGCGGACAAGCTTTTTCCTACTTGCCCAACGATGTTTATAAACCTAAGGAATGGGTGCTCGAGAGCCTCATCGATATCGTCGCCAAAGGCGGAAACTTTGAGGTGGGTTACGGGCCCATGCCCAATGGGACCTGGCCGCAAGAGACAATAGACCGATTGAAGTATGTAGGTGACTGGCTCAAGGTCAACGGGGAGGCAATCTATGCAACCCGTGCCTGGAAGATCTATAAAGAAGGAAATGACGTGCGGTTCACGCGAAGCAAGGACCATCAAATCCTTTACGCGATTAGCCTGAAGTGGCCCGGAAACCAGTTTGCGGTAAAGTCGGTTCGCGCCATTCCGGGCAGCCCGATCTACATCCTCGGTGCAAACAAGCCGTTGAGGTGGCGCCAGGAACGCGATTCATTGCTGATTGAGATTCCTCCAGAAATAGCCGATAATAGGCCATGCCAACAAGCCTTCGCATTCAAAATCCAAAAGGCCGCTGATTAGCGCTGGTCTTTGGAGGTAAAGATGAGAACAGTAGATCTTCGCAATTTTCTGAAAGCGAGCGCAGTCGTTGCTGTCGGGTTGGGAACGGCTCACGCGCGCGGTGTGGGTAATCTCGTTGCAGGAGAAGGACGGATACGCGGTTGGGACAATTCCCACGCTTCACATCGCGGAAGTTGTACACCTGGCACTTGCTTGCGGCGGGAGCGAAAGGTAGCGAGTGCGGCGGCTCGTGGCGAGCGATATGGGCAAAGACAAAGCAACGGAGCGGCCGGCGCACTGGTTTAACAGCTCCGCACGCGCACTCTTTTGCTGGCGGGGTGTCCGCCAGTTGATGTGGACCGGGGTGGTGTTTCTCGTCTCGTTTGCCGCCTTGCAGGCTCAGAATCGCGCCGATGCCTCGGGCCTGGTGCAGCAGGCGATCGCGGCGCAAAAGAGCGGAGATACCTCGGCCGCCATTCAGCTCTATCAGAAAGTTGTCGAACTGCGCCCGAACTGGGGCCCGGCGGAATACAATCTCGGGCTGTTGTTCTCAATTGAGAAGCGCTATGCGGAGGCGGTGGAGCTTTTCAACCGGGCACTCCAGGACGATCCCTCTCTGGCGGGCGCTTATCTGTTTCGCGGAATCGATTATTACAATCTGGGTGACTTTCGGCCAGCCGTATCCTCCCTAAGGCATTTTGCCCAGGTCGAGCCCTCCGATGCGAACGTTCACTTCTACCTGGCGGGAAGCTATTCGGCGATTGAAGAGTACGGCGAGGCCGCTCGCGAGTATCTAAGACAGCTCCGGATTACGCCCGGCCGGCCGGATCTTTACTATTACCTGGGACACTGCTATTTGGCGATGGCTCACCAGAATCTCGGCACGCTTCAAAGTTCGGCGCCGGGCAAATCCTACTTGTCGCTGGTGCTGGGGGACGAGGACGCACAGGTGGGGAAATTATCCGTGGCGGAGCAGGATATCCAGAGAGCGATCGGGATGGACCCGCGCCGCCCGGAAGGCTACGTGGACCTCGGAAACTTTTACCTCCAGAAAGGCGATTACGCGGGCGCACGGGCCCAATTCCAAAAGGCGATGAACATCCGGCCCACGGATTGTTCGGCACTGGAAGGGCTTGGCGACGCCGAGCTGGTGGCCGGAAACCTGGATGCCGCGATCGCGAACTACCAGAAAGCCGAGATATTGTTCCCAGACTGCGTTCCACAGCCGCCTTCCAAAGACCTCGGGCTCTCTTCGGAACTTCTTCAGAAGCGGATCGAGTCTTTGAAAGCACACGCCGCGGCGGGGCGCAGACCTCCAATAGCTTTCGAACTGGCGCGGCTCGAATACGGCGCCGGCGAAAGCCGGCCCGGCTTTATAACCCGGGTAGATGACTCCCGTGCTGCCGGCAAGGCTGCGCGGGCCCGCGAATGCCCAGCCGCCGCGCCGCCGGAGAAGGGAACGCATTCCCCCGTCCAACGGGAGCTGTTCCAGGCGAGTTGCGCGGAAATTCATGGCGACGTCGAGGGCGCCACACGCGCGCTGATCGCCGCCGGGCGGGCTGCTCCCGCCGACCCCGCCGCCAGCGTTCAAGCCTTGCGCGTCTTGATGCGGCTCTCGCGAGACGTCCTGAACACACTGGCGGCGCTTTCGCCGGATTCTTACTGGATCAACGAAATGCAAGCCGAGTGGTACGAGATGCGGGGGATGAGCGCCGCGGCCGATTCCGCCTACAAGCTGGCCGCGCAAGCGAGCGGGGACGATCCCAACGTTCTGGTCGAGTACGCGCGCTTCAAATGCAAAGAATTCCAACTCGACGACGCCATTCCCATATTGCAGAAGGCGCTCAACAAGGTACCGTACAACGCCAGCGCGAATTCCCTCCTGGGATATGTCTATTTCTCCAAGAACCGATTCGAGGCGGCCGTTCCACCCTTGACCAAGGCCATCAAGGCCAATCCCGCGGATGAACAGTCGAGGATTTACCTGGGGGAATCGCTCATGAAGCTGCATCGAACCCCGGAGGCTGTAGCCATCCTGGAAAGAGCTCCCGCGGACAAGGACGGCCGCATTCACTACGTGTTGTCGCGGGGGTATCGCGAGTTGGGCTGGAAAGAGGATATGGAACGGGCTCTGGCGATCTTCGCGGAATCCCAAAGGCGCGAGAAAATGGAGAAGCTCCCGGCCTATTGATCCCCGGATGCGGAACGGATGTTATCTTGGGCGGAAGCTGAGATAATGTTGGCAAGGTTCGAATCTGTGCGTAAGGGGAAATCGAGGCCTGCAGCGGCCGGCCAGCAAGGTCCGGACCTTCATCTCCGCATCCTCGCGTACCTCGCTAAAGGCACGACTGGCATTGCCCACCCGAAAGTAGTGGACCCACCCGCCCAGTGTGGCGTTGATCTGCTTCACCAACTCCCTCATCGGGGTCGTCCCCCCGTGGGCGATGATGTCGCGGACTTTCGCCTTCACGGCCTTGCGTGCCTTCTTCTTCGGGCTCATGTGGAGATAGTATCCGTTCCCCTCACGCTTGCGGACGCGACGAAGGTCAAAACCCAGGAACCCAAAGGCTTCCCCTTTCAGTAAATCCACCACCTTAGTCGTGCATTTCATAAATGCACTAACGTATTATTCATTGCAAATTAGACTCACCAATGGCATGGTATTGGGACAGAGGCCCTTGTCATGCCAAGAAGAAGCCCTTATGAGATTTCACTCTCCGCA
>JBOGJX010000555.1:0-9112 GCA_050745285.1 Terriglobia bacterium | reverse complement strand
CTGGAGGACAAAATAGTCCAACAGGCCGTTGCCACGATCCTCAACCAGATTTATGAAGAGGACTTTCGGGGCTTCTCGTATGGTTTCCGGCCGGGACGCAGCCAGCATCAAGCGCTGGATGCGTTGACCTATGCGCTTCTGCGGAAGAAAGTGAACTGGGTGTTGGATTGTGACATTCGGGGCTTTTTCGATAATTTGTCGCACGATTGGCTCTTAAAGTTCATCCAGCACCGCGTGGCCGACCACCGCATTCTCCGCCTGATCCGGAAATGGTTGAAGGCAGGAGTGATGGAGGAAGGCCAGTGGAAGGATACGGCGATAGGTACTCCGCAAGGTTCGGTGATTTCGCCGTTGCTTGCCAATATCTATCTGCACTACGTATTCGACCTCTGGGTGGACGCTTGGCGCAAGAAGCACGCGCGAGGCGACGTGATTGTCGTCCGCTACGCAGACGACAATGTACTTGGGTTCCAGTACCGGAATGAAGCCGACGGCTTCCTGCAGGAATACGGGAAGCGACTGGGGAAGTTTGGGCTGGAGCTCCATCCAGACAAAACGCGCCGGATTGAGTTCGGGCGGTTTGCCGAGCGCAACCGGAAACAGAGAGGAGAAGGCAAGCCCGAGACGTTCGACTTTCTGGGCTTCACGCACATGTGCGGGAAGACCCGGCGCGGGGCGTTCAAGGTCAGGCGACAGACGATCAGCAAGCGGATGAGGGCGAAGCTGCAGGAGATCAAGCGGCAACTCCGACGACGCATGCACGGTCCGGTGCCGCAAACCGGGGAATGGCTTCGGTCGGTCGTCCAAGGCTATTTCAACTATCACGCGGTACCGGGACACCTCCTCCGATTGGGGGTTTTCAGGAAGCGGGTAACTCGACTCTGGCGACGGACTCTGCTCCGTCGCGGGCAGCGGTGCCGGCTGAACTGGGCCCGCAGGTCCCGCTTGGCAGACCGATGGCTACCCCAACCGCGGGTGCTCCACCCCTATCCCGAGCAGCGCTTTGCCGCTACTCATCCAAGATAAGAGCCTCATGCGGGAATGCCGCTCGTGGGGATCTGTGCGGGGGGTATCGGGCAACCGATATCCCTACCGCGACCCCCCTGGGGTGAGTCATTCCACAATCTGAGAGTTGCCACCAAGCGGCGGCTGGCACCGCCTCCAACCCAGCTTCTTTTCGAGAGCAGGGGCATGCCACTCAAAAACCCGAGAAAGCAGCGACGGCTCAATCGGTCACGCCCTTCATCCGCTGTTGTTTCCTCATCTCTTCGTGGTTCCATAACCTCGCTCCAATCTCTTAAGAAACATGCCAAGTTGGATGAGCTTACGCCCATGGGGAGCCAGGTCCGAAAGGAGGATGGCCTTTCAGCAAGATCCTTCTGCTGAGATCCGGCTGCTTGTTGGGCGGGACGAGCGGGCGCCACCCGGCAACGGGTTCCGGAGAGGCCGCTTCCGAATCCACATCGAAGCGGATCGTCATAATCTGCTGCGGCTTGACCGGAAAACGATAGGTGGGTCCACCCTCAAGAGCGGCGGGATGCTCTCCCATCAGATTGGTTAGAGATGCGTTGCGGTGAGGCAGCCGCAACACAACTTGGGCTTCCCCGGCTTGCCCCTTCCATTCGTAGAAGCGCAGCTCGATTTGCTTCTTCTCTCTTCGCAGAGCGCCCACAATGATGTTGTCGGAAGTTTCGACAAATGACTGATGCATCCCGGCCTGGCTGCTGGCCCTTGCAAAAACGGGGCCGTTGAACTCCCAGGCCATTTGCGGGATGCGGGCCCCGGACCAGGGGCCGCGATGTGGAACCAAGGCATACCGAAAGTGGTGCATTCCTTGCCCGGCCATCAGATCGTTGGACCATCCGTTGTATTTTGCATGAGCGTTAAACAGGCCAAGGGTAACGGTGCGTCCATTCAGCTCGTGGGCTGTGAGTCCATGTGCCAGCAGAGCCGCTCCGAGGCCAATCGCGAGCTGATAATGAGACCAGCGCACCGCCGGCAGGATCGCGTCCGAGAAGCCGTGAAGCCGCGCCTCGCCGACTTCGTATTCTTGAAGAGGGCGGAAAGGATGCCTGGGATCGATTGAAGTGAATCCATACGGAATCCCTCGCGTGCGCTCCACGACCTCTGCGGCCAATGGAAAATCAACTGTGATAAGCACCTCCTCCGCGTGGAGAACAAGCTGGGTTTCGAAATCAATCCGGGGAAAATCGTGATAGAAGCGAATGAGCCGCTCGAGTTTTGAACCACCGTAGAAATTGCTCTGGGCAGTGATCGTGGTGGCCAGAGGGCCGCGAAAGGCACGGACCTGGACGGGGTAATGACTGCTGGTTTCAAGCACCCGGCGGTGCGGATTACTCGACGAAGACCGAATGCAGAAACTGAACCGTGCGCTCCAATGCCGGCTGATAATACGGAGGCCGATTGAAGAAGCCGTGATTTGCACCCTTCGCGGTGAACAGATCAGCTCTTACGCCTACACTTTCCAACGCCTGCTGCATCTCCAGGGCTTGGCGGTAAGGAGACGTGGTGTCGGCAGTTCCGTGCAGAAGCAGAAACGGCGCGGAATCCTTGCAAACATGGCTGATGGGAGAAGCTGCAACATAGACTTCAGGAATCTGCTGGAGTGGACCTCCTAGAAACCGCTCAGCCATGCGATCGATGGGAGCGCCGCCGGAAGACCTTTCTACGATGCTGACAAAATCATAGATTCCATTGAATGACACCACGGCCTGCACGCGGCTCGAAAACGTTGGGTTGCCGCCATGGCCTTCAAAGCTTCGAATTCCATCTGTCACCCCGAGCATAGCCGCTAAGTGGCCGCCAGCCGACCCGCCCGCGGCCGCTATCTTATGGGGATCAATCTTGAATTGTTTCGCGTTGGCGCGCATCCAGCGAACGGCCGCCTTGCAGTCATAGATAGCAGCTGGATACGGGGCCTCGGGCGCGAGCCGATACTCGATCGTCTCCGCCACAAAACCTCGTGACGCCATATAAGCGGCTTGCCGACGAAACTGGATCAGCGGGCCGCCGACCCACCCACCTCCATGAATAAACACGACTCCCGGGAACGGACCCTTTCCGTCCGCAGGGTGGTAGAGGTCCAGATGAAGCACCCGCTTGCCGTACTGCGCATAGATCAGGTTCTGTTCCGCTTTGACGCCCGTCGGCAAGTGGAAGGGTGGCACCTCACGGAAACCGTGGTGCCTTTTGGAGCTCTGCTGATAGGATGACAACACAGAAGCGAATAGCAACAAAACGATGCCCACACGAGCGCAAGCCGACGACAGTCTCAACGAATCCTCCCAGCTTCCGAAGGTCCTGCCCGTATAGTTTCACCAGGATCATGTCAAAATTGCGAACCCCGGGAAATCTTACGGCCCTTGGACATTGAACCTTTGAGGTGCAGCTGCGGAGTAGATTTGAGAGTTTCCTCCCTCTACTCCTGCCCTCGCAGATAGCGTCAGGACAGTCTTATCGATCCCCCGGGATGCCGTTCGCCGGCGCGCCGGGGCGGGGCAGCGGCGTCTGGGGCTGTATCGGGACGAGAGGTCTTGTTCCTTGGTAAATCAGCCCTCGGAAAGGCGGCAGATGCTTGGGAACCGGAATTGCCAACGTCGAGTTTGGCGTCTGATTGAAATTGAAGCAATCCCGCATGTCATCCGCCCAATGATCGCGAGCCGTCATATGGCTCAGCGCCCAGCGCTCTTCGACAAATTTCAGGATCGAAGAAAACTCGTAGGTATAGTGTGAGATGTAACCCGGTTTCGCGTAGGGTGAAATCACCAAGCTCGGCACCCGTGGTCCGAACCCGAATGCGTCAACCCGCGGCGGCGGAACATGGTCGTAAAAACCCCCGTAATCATCCCAGTTTAGAAAGATGACGCTGTCCTTCCAGTAAGGGCTTTCCATCAAAGCGTTCACTATGTTCGTCACGTACCACATTCCTCTGGCGGCTGGTGCGGGCGGATGCTCACTATCCTGAAAATCTGGAGAGATATAACACACCGCCGGCAGAGTGTGCTGCTTCAGGTCCTGGAAATATTCCTTCAGGGCCACAATCTTGGCCATCCGTTCCGGGCTCTTGTATACAGAGACGAATCCAGGCAGAGGATTCCAAGCGGAAAATTTCTTGGGATTGGGATAAGCGATGTTGCAACCTCTCGTCGTGACACCCGGCGGCTTCGGGCGAGTTTCGACGTAATACTTCCAGGACACATGGTTCTTTTCGAGCAGATCGACGATGGCGAGAAAGGAAAAGCCGTCCGGATCGTCAAGCTCTCTTTTGGCCTGCTTAAGCGTGCAGTCAAACTGAAGCAGCCCGCCATCCTGCGCAGAAACCGAATAGAGATGATTGTTGCTGCTCGGACCATTAAATGAGGAGAAGAACCGGTCGCACAGAGTGTAATGCCGGGCGTAAGCCCAGTAGTTGGGAATGTCGCGTTGATCGTAGTAGCCCATCGTGAGATTGGAGCCTTCGACGTAAACAAACGCGTCCATCTTGCCGAGATCCTCCGCCGCGTGCGCGGTTCCCCAAACGTGGGGCATATCTACCACCGGCAGGCCCGCCGGCATGTGAAAGGAACGCACGCAGGTCTTGCTACCCGGCATCGTCGGAAGGCACACGCCGGGAGGGATTCCGTCCGTCCCCGGATAGGTCCCGAAGTACGTGTCAAACGTGCGGTTCTCCTGCATGATCCAGATGACGTGGTTGATTTTGTTGATGCCGGGAGGGGGTTGACTAAACGTTCGCAGTTGCGCCATAGCAATCTTCGCCCCTCCCGCCAGGGACAAGACCATCCCAATCATGCCGGCGACAATGAGTCCTACCAACGAGCGCTTAAGCATAAAATGTTTTCCTCCTCTGATATCAAGTATCGTCATTCCCGAAACTCAACATCCTGCAAACGGTTTCTCCGTTGCCCCGGGTGGTTACCTGAAGGGCTGTAGTACAGGCGATGCCAGGGGAAGATCACCTCTCCGGCAGGGTGCGCGGTGCGTCCTTCAGCAGAGGTAATCGACGATGGCTTCTGCGACCTCACCCAGATTACATCCATCAAGATTCACGGCAAGCCCCAACACGTCCCGACGCAGCGATGGATGAATGGGAGCTTTCGCGGAGAGACAAACGCTTCCTTCCCCATGGGGAGCAATCGCCGCAGGCTCAGATCTTCCCACCCGCCACCCTCCGAAGCGTGCAGCCGGGTGGACGCCTGGAAGGTGCGGCTCGAGTGGTTGTAAATTCTTGCATCCAGCTTCACGGGCTGGCCCGGAAGAATACTGTGCCGGTAAGGTAAGCGCGGATCCAACAAGGGTCCAGCCCGAAGTTCGGGTCATCCCAGGGAAACAACGGCAACATCAGCTGTCGTGCGGTGCTTCGTGTGCCTGTGTCCTATCCACAATGGAAATTGAGGGGAGACTCCGTGTCGCACGAACCGGCTACGGTCCTTCATGGTCACGCTCTCCTAATTCTTCCGGACAAGTTACAATGCGGATCCCCAGCGGGGAGCGAGATACTCCGGGTAAACGTCTCCGATGTTTTTCGAGTTCTTTTTCTGGCGGAAAGTTCCGTCGGTTATCCTCGCACCATCTGCCATGTACTCTTCAACCCTAGGTAAAAGTCGTTTGACGACGTCTGGGTATTTGGCCGCAACATTATGAAGTTCTTGAGGATCTTCGGAAAGGTTGTAAAGCTGCGGAGGGTACGAGGCTTTATGATATTTTTGGTTCCAAATCAGACTGCAATTCCATTCTTTATCCCGAACCGCGGCAATCCACCCATAGGCATGGACTGTGTAGTCTCGCAGACTCTTTGTCTCTCCCGTCACCAGTGGCCAGAAATTCTTGCCAGTAACCCTGGTAGGGAACTTCAATCCAAGGAGATGCAGCATGGTAGGCATTACGTCAGGCAGTTGAACAAACCCCGAAACTCTTTTTCCTGCATATTGCTTCCGCGGCATCCGGACGAGCAGGGGGACATGTGTGACTTGGCCGCGCAATCTCGCTGGCCCTTTCCCGAACTGGTTCTGCTCTCCCTGCAACGTCCCGTGGTCAGAGAGAAACACGACAATGGAGTTATCGAAGAGACCCAGTTCGTCGATGGCCTCCAACACCTTTCCATACCAATAGTCTACGCATGTCACTTCACCCGCGTAGTCAGCCCTGATGCGCTGCTTAACAGACTCCGGAAGGCTCACGTCTGAATACGGGCCCATGAGATAGCTGTAGCCTTCGGGGTTCTGCAGATATTTCTCAAGGAACGAACGCGGTGGGTCAAAAGGCTCATGCGGATCAAAAGCCTCGACGTGCAGATAAAAGGGGCGCTCCTCGTGGTTATTTCTCAGCCACTTGATAGTTTCCCGACACACAATTTCCGCACACGATTCTCCTTCTTTGCTCCATAGCTTTTTGTTAGCCACGTACTGATTCATCCATGGCAGGCTTATCCATGCGCCGGGATGAGGTGTAAAATACTCGGCGGGCGCAATGTCAGACAGCGGCAGAAGGCGATGGGGAACGGTCCCGTAAAGATCGCTTTCGTTACCGCGTATCCAACGAACAGTTCGGAAGCCTCGATGAAAGTTCCGGCCTGGCTTTTCCTCATGAGGAAGATCGCTAACCAGTGCTGTGATGTAGCCTGAGTGGTTCAACGCTTCACTTAGAGTAACATCTTCATTGAAGAGGTCATGCCATCCGGGCAGCTGGACGAGGTCGTCGTGTTGTGGGTAGTAATAAAAAGGCAGGACACGCCGTCCGGTATATAAGGTACGTCGAATAACGATGGTGGGCATCCCTTCTGGGTAAGCATCCTCGAACACAACGCTGTCATTTGCAAACCTGTTTAAGTTCGGGCATTCAACCTGCCTCCCATTGACTTCTCGCCCGCTATAGCATTCCAGGTTATCGTGGCGGAACGTATCGCTAACAAGAATGATCAAGTTAAGTTTGTTTCCGCTTTGCGTGTCAGGGACCTCCCATAATGACCCGCAAGGGTCACCCGGGGGCTGAGAAGATTTGGACGGTTCCGCATTGGCTGATCGGCCTGTAAGGGTTGCTCCTGCAACACCCATGGTCTTTAGGAACTTCCTTCGCGAAGAAGAAGTTAATTTTCCCACGTAAACCCTCCTATCGTTGAGCAGTTGAAATAAGCGTGTTCCGCCAGAATGATGGGTGACGCTCACTAAGCAGCTCTGCTCATGGATGTGCTACGCTTTGAGCAAAGCCCGGCCCCTGTGAGCAACATAGCGGTCTGCTCCGCTCATTATCGGTCGGAATACAACCTGAATGGTTTGTGGCAACGCTAACCTGCAAGCCGTCATGGGTTCACTTGCTGGGCTGGTGAGCCATACTCTCTTCCGCCCAGCCGTCGAGCGCGGTGGCTATAACGCACTCTAGAGAGCGTGGAGAACTCAAAACGGGACTTTCCTACGCTTTCCACCGCGCTTGGAGGTCAGTCGCCAAGCAGGCCGGATTTCCGCATGAGTACCTACAGGGGATCTCACTTTTTAGCTGCCAATAGTTCTACACTCCTGCACGACCTGACTGTACAAGTTGCCATCGAGTGATTTTCTCCATCTAGTAGTGCTCTCCACGAAAAAGGCCCTTCAATAATAGAACTTTAAAGCGAATTGAATCTGGCGCGGGCTGTTTGCCGTGCTGAGCACGCGTCCGAAGTTCGGGCTATTGAAGTTGTCCACGGGAGTGCCCCAGATGGGGGTATTGGTAGCGTTGAACGCCTCGACCCGGAACTCGAAATACTTCGTCTCGCTGATGGGGAACTTCCGGAAGAGCGAGAAATCGAGGTCTTTCCCCCAATCGGCCCGCATGGTATTTCTGCCTAAGTCTCCGTAGGTAAAGGCAGCCGGAGATTGAAAAGCGCTGGTGTTGAACCACTCGGCCGGAGTTGGATTGGGAAGATTCGCTTTCCCAATCTGGTTCAGCCGCTCGTAAAAGCCGATCGACCCATTATTGCCCGTATTGGCGATGTCACCGGAAACTCCCAGCGTGTAAGGAGGCCCGCTGCGAAGCGAGAGAATCCCATTCACCTGCCAGTTGCCGATGACGTTATCCAAAGGCTTGCTGCCGGAAGAAAATCGCTTGCCTTTTCCGAAAGGCAGTTGATAAACCCAACTCGCGGAGAGAACGTGCGTCAAGTCGAAAGCCGAAACGCTCTTGTCGGCATTGATGTCGTAGGGGTTCTGTGTGGCGCACCCTTCCGTTGCAGCATAGCCCGAGCAAGCGATGTCCATGGACTTGGCCCACGTATACGAAACCAAGTAGGTTAACCCTTGCGAGAATCGCTTCGTTAGTGAAAACTCAAACGCATTGTAGCTGCTCCTCCCGATGCTGCGATCATAATATGTCGAAGTGATGTAGGGGTAAGGGCGCCGGGGTGCCTGGGGACCGGCTCCCGGAGTGACGGCGGTGTTGGCGTAAATGCCCAGATTAAGACGGCTGCTATGGGACCCCACATAGTCCAGTGAAAGCATGGTATTGGGTCGGAGCTGGCGCTGGATGCCGAAATTCCATTGCTCCGAATATGGATCATCCATATAAGGGTCCTTATACCAGCTGACGTTCGAGAAGGGGGTGGCAGCGGGGAAGGCCCCAGCGCCGATCGCACTCAGGGGATTTTCCGCCGTCACGGTCGGAACGTCCGGGTTCAGATTGTTCGCAATAAACTGAGCAATTGTCGGCCAAGTGCCCGAAATGCTTTGGCCCAGTTGTGACCACGTGCTCCAGTTGTCGTAAAAGATACCGCCCGAGGCCCGAAGCACGGTCTTCGACCCAAGCCGGTAAGCGAGTCCCACCCGTGGTTCGAGGTTTTTGTAGTCGGTGTGCCAGATTTTGCCGTCCGGCGAGACTACGACGTGAGCCGGCAACCCGGTTCCTGGAATGCAGGGGGCTTCACCTGCCTGGGAGCATGAGGGAACCGGAACCTGAAGGATATAGGTTCCATTGTTCAAATTCAAAGTTCCCGCTTGGTTCGTTCGATTGGAAGCTTGCCCCCACTGAGGGATCAAGGTAAAATCCCACCGGATTCCCATGTTCACGGTCAAACGGTCTGTCGCCCTCCACTGGTCCCCAAAATAAAAGCCGTCCACCCAGCCAC
>JBOGJX010000554.1:0-21692 GCA_050745285.1 Terriglobia bacterium | reverse complement strand
TCAGCGCCACGGGAGGCGAATCCACGCCAAGAAGGGGCAATGGACTCTCAACGCTAAACAGAGGATTGCCGTAATCCGTCACATCCTGGGTGTGGTCTACCGGCTGGCACGCCAGCCTGGGGTGCTGCGCTATATAAGCGGTCGCGTAGTTGAATAACAATGGCCGCTGGCGCATGATGTGCCTCGCGATGAGATTGATCCCGTCTTCGTTGACGGCGGCATATAAATCGCAATCATCGGTAAGTGCCATAACCTGTCCTCGTGCTCTGTGATTGGGTGATCTCCGGCCCTCAGCCAGACGCAGCTCGTTCCCGCCGTGCAGCTCAAATCGCCGCGCGTTTCTTTCGAAGCCCAAGCGGGTAGCCAAGCCTACGGAGTGATTGTGACTGGGATGCTGTTATCCACGCAGGCTTCATATGAACCGCTGCCGGGACCATTTTGATAGTGAAATTGCTGACCCCCCATCGCGTGGATAACATACGCCCGTTGAGAATAATATGTGTGGGTCAGTGGTACGTCGACGTTGAATGGGACAATGTCTTGCTGAGAATTATCTCCCCAATCGACCTTACCGAAGGAATAGATAACGTAATCTCCCGAACCAAAGTTCCGAATTCGGAAATGTACTGTCAACGGCACACCAACCTTCTGTTCGCCCTCCATGGGGCCGATATCGTATTGTCCGCCGTAATGCGCGCCATACTGGTTGCTTTCGGCACGCCAGCAGTAATTCACACCACTGTGCGGCATCATTTTGCATTTTGTGCCAACGTCGTGCGGCTCGGGAATAGTTAGGATGGCCCATTCATCACAGGACGCTGGCGCAATGTTTGGAGGCAAGTAATTGCTGGCTGCCTCCGCAGGAGCAAAATGCCTCACGCCCTTCACGTCAGTTTTCATCACTCCGGGTCCGAGTTTCTTGCCTGAATCTTGTGAGGCTGACTTTGCGGACTTGGGTGATTGTTGGCCGAGAAAGGTGGTCGAAGTTAGCAAAAGCGCGTTACCCAGAATGAGCAGTGTAACTGTAGCACGGAGCATGACCCCCTCCTTAAGTGATAAAATCGTGCAAGAAAGATTCCAATCTGTGTCTGGCTTTGAGCAGGGCTCCGAAAGTGTCTTCGCTTATTTACCGCATCCTTCGTAGCACCACGCAATGTTAAAAACCTCGATGAGGCATGACTTTGTCGTTTATGCCGGCTACTTTTCTCTGCTCGCCGGGCGCGACACAACGCCCGCTATGCGATCGTGATCGAATGCCACCCTTCACTGACGTGTCCGCCTGACCAGTAATTGCTCGCGATCACGCGATCGTTGATGCGCACGTCAATCAGGTAGCAGCATGGGCTGATGCCTGATTTCCACGGATCCCACAGAAATTCGGTGGCGACAGGGTATCCAGTATCCGCCGTGTTCCCATTATAGGTTTTGGAAAGCGGCATCCCACCCGTGTCCACAATCGAGTAGCTGGCATTGCAACCTCCCAGCAAGGCTACGCTGATACTGCTGAAATTCTCGTCCCAGGCCTGCAGCGTGATCACCACCAGATTTCCTTTCCCTTGCTGGACCGTCTCGCAGCACCCCAGTTTACGGCGTGTCCCATCCGGCAACTGGAGTTGGAGGTCGATCATAGGCGGCGCGGGCAACGGCGATCCGTTATCCACCCGCACCGGGACAGGGGAGCTCTCAAATTCAATAAGCGCCGCATTGCGAACCGTCAGCTTGAGATAGTAGAGCTTATCGCGATCGGGCGGCGTCGACCAGTCCGTGAGGTAGTCCTGCCCGTCGCAATCCATATCCGCGACGTTGTACCAGCCGTTCACGTCCGGCACTCTGCTGTAGTTGATTAGCGGCCCTCCATGGCACCAGTGGTAATCCGTGATGGCTTGCAGAATGGGTGTCCAGGGGCCGCCCAGCGCTGTGGCGAACGAGACTTTGTACTGAAAAGGGCTAGTGACATTAAATACCCCTTTGACGTTTGCCCACCCGCCGAAAGGGTGGTCGCCGACCCCGGCCGGCTTATTGTCACTCGGTGTTGGTCCTGGCGGCAGGCTTGGGCCTGCGGCGCGGCCGGTGGAATCAATCTGAGAAGTTGGTATCAAGCCCACTTCTGTGATCATGGGTCCAGGCGGGCAGAGAATCTTGCACACGCGGCGGCACCGGATGGAGCAGAGCAAATGACAGAGTTGGTGGCAGAACCGCTGCCACTTGACCTCTGCCAGCAACTTGCTGAAGACGTCTGCCTGCTCATGGTCTACAGCGTCGAGAAATCGCTTGAGCAAAGCTTCGTCTTTGGTCAGCCGCTCTGTCACCAAGGCGAATTCGCGCATTTCGGCAACCGTGATATCCTGCGGATTGAGCGGCTCGCGGCACAGTTTCGAGCAAATCAACACACAGTGCTTACTGCAGAACCAGCGGCAGATCAGAACGCAGAAAGGGAGCAGCCCTAGCTTGGAAAGTTCAGACTGGTACTGCTCGGCGTTTCCGGCTCGAAAGGCTTCGGCTGCGCGGCCAAACGCGGCCTCGTCTTTGGCGAGCTTGCCGATAGCTTCGCCTGTCTGCCGTAGTTCAGCCAGCCGTGCTTCGTCGGAAGAGTTAGACATGGGATTTCCTCTTTTCGATCTGGTTGTCTGCCTCGAGGGCATCGTCGCACTCCGCACCGGACGCTGACTTCAAGAATTGCCGCATGACCACAAAGTGCGCCCCCGCATTTTGACTGGAATTTGGGCTCGCATGCGCCAGCTTGCAACTTCGGCTTGACCATCTTGCAACTTGGTGGCCAATAACCAGAACGTAAAAATAAGTTTCCCCCGGCAGAGCCGGGGGCTTTACAATGGCTGGCCCCTCAAAGGGGCCTGTTCGCAATCGTTTAAAAGCAGGACGAAGCATGCAAACCACCCCTCACCCGCCCTCGTACCTCGGGCACCCTCTCCCCAAGGGGGAGGGCTGTGGTTCCATCGTTGCCTCCCGCCCTCTCCCAGGGGAGAGGGCGGCGATCTTCCTGGCTCGCTAGACCGCCAACAATCGCGCTGAACAATGCGTGCCTGCGACTCCGCGGATCAGCCCTCAGAGCCAGCGGAATCAGCTCCCGGTGCGCTTCGCACGGTCCTCATTGCCCCAAAGGAGGCAATTCTGGCTTAAATCGGACAACCCTTGGCGGTGTGATTCACCGCCAAGATGTCAGCAGACACTGCAAAGGCTTGCCGGAGGCGCTTCGTCCATTGCCTTCGAGGTATCGCGGAAACGCGATCGGGTTGGGAATGATCCGGCCGCACGATTGCTGTAGGGTGTTAGCGGCCGGATTGAGGATGGAGGAAATTCGTTGTAGGCTTAAGCATGTCTTAGCGTCGTTGGCGCCGTCTAGCCCAATGGCGGGGAGACCTACCTTGCTCGGTAATGCGGCTTCAGATGCCGCTGCGGCTAATCGAAAAGAGCCTGTCCGGCCATGGCTGTGGCAAGGAGTTATGCTGGCGGCGGTCGCAACGATCGGAATCCTCCAATACCTAACTCCTCCAACACTAGTCCACTGGCTTTATGTTATACAGCGGGCCTACTACGTCCCAATTGTGCTTGTGGGTCTCAGCAGGGGCTGGCGCCGGGGATTGAGCTTCGCCCTGTTATCGGGAGGAGCCTTCGTCATCGGCGCGCCATCCATATGGAACGTGCCGCGCGTTAAAGTGCTCGACCAATGTTTGGAAATATGCGTCTTTTGCCTCGTCGGGCTGACGGCAGGAGTGCTGACAGACCAGCAAAGGAAACAGGACCGAGCTCTTCGCGACACAACCAATCAATTGCGTCAGGCTCACCAGGAATTGCAGGAGAACTTCGAGAGCATGAAGCGTGCGGAACGGCTTTACGCCCTGGGTCAACTGTCGGCAGGATTAGCCCACGAGATCCGTAATCCGCTGGCGAGCATCGAAGGCGCCGTCACCATCTTGCAGCGCGAGAGTCCATCGGAGCAAAGGCGTCGCGAATTTCTTGACATCATTCAGAAAGAGAGCCGGCGGCTCAACCGGCTGCTGGCGCGCTTCCTCAATTTCGCTAAGCCCGCCGAGCCTGATTTGGAAGTGATTGAAATCGATGATTTGCTGGACTCGGTCATTAGTCTGGCGCGGCACGCTGATGACACTGGTCGGTTTGAACTCAGAAAGGACATTCAGCCGGGTGTGTCAACTGTAAAGTGCGACCCGGAACAGATGAAGCAAGTCCTCCTGAACCTCATCATGAATGCGGTCCAGGCAATGCCGCACGGCGGAACGGTGGCGCTTGCGGCGAGGCAGGACGAGACGAAGTTTACCATCGATGTTCAGGATCAAGGAACCGGAATCAGCGAAGAAAACATCGAACGGGTTTTCGATCCGTTCTTTACGACCAAGGAGACCGGCAACGGTTTGGGCCTCTCCGTAGCACACCAGATCGTAAGCCAGCACGGCGGAAGGCTAACGATCCTGCGGAACTCGCCTGAAGGAGTAACGGTCAGGATTTCATTCCCTTTGAGACCAGGTCACGTACATGACCAAGAGCCGGATCCTCGTAGTTGATGACGATCAGAGCCTCCGGAGGGTGTTCGAGGTTCAGTTGGAGCAGGAAGGCTACGCGGTAGCTTCCGCGACCTCCGCTCAGCAAGCCCTCTCGATGCTGCAGGTGCAAAGCTATGACCTGGTCATCACGGACCTGAGGATGCCAGAGGTCTCTGGTATTGCGCTGCTCAAACAGATCAGGTCGGAGTACCCTGAAACAATCATTATTATTCTTACCGCCTTTGGAAGTGTCGAGACAGCGGTTGAGGCGATGAAGGCAGGCGCGTATGACTATCTCACGAAGCCCGTGCACCCGGATGAGATGTCACTCGTGGTTCACCGTGCGCTAGAGCATGTTCGACTCGTTAAGGAAATCCGGGTCTTGCGCGCCAGCCTCAATGAAAAGTATGGGTTTGGCAATATCCTAGGGCATTCCGACGCCTTGTTGCAAGCCTTGGATACGGCCGCCAGGGCGGCGCGCACCCATTCGACCGTTCTGATTCGAGGCGAGACAGGAACTGGAAAGGAGCTTCTGGCAAAAGCGATTCACTTCAACAGCTCCCGGAAAGATAAGCCACTCATCACGATCAACTGCGCAGCGATTCCGAAAGAATTGCTGGAGTCCGAACTCTTTGGGCATCGGAAGGGCGCCTTCACTGGCGCCGTCGCGGACAAGAAGGGAAAGATCGAACTAGCCGACGGGGGAACCCTGTTCCTGGACGAAATCGGCGAGATGCCTCTGGAACTGCAAGTAAAAGTGCTACGGCTGATCCAAGAGGGCGAAATCGAGAAGGTTGGGTCCGAGACGAGAAACAAGGTTGACGTGCGCATCATCGCCGCCACCCACCGCGATCTCCAAGCCATGATTGAGGATGGAACGTTTCGAGAGGACCTCTATTACCGGCTTGCTGTAATTCCTTTGACGCTGCCCCCTCTTCGCGAACGGCCAGAGGATATCCCCGAGTTGGTGCAGCATTTTTTCTGCAGAAGCAAGCAGAAGAATGGAAGGCCCGAACTCGTATTGCCCACGGCTCTGCTCCCCTATTTCGGCCAGTATCGTTGGGCGGGGAACGTGCGCGAGCTCGAGAATGTAGTCGAGCGTGTCGTAGTATTGGCGCGCGATGAGGAAGTAGCACTTCAAGATTTACCAGCATTTTTACGCCGGGATAGAGGAGACATGGAGGCCCTCGAAATAGGCCTGCCTCCGCAGGGTATTAGTTTGGAGGCGATCGAAAAGGAGCTCATATTAAAGACCCTGGAGAAGTGCGGCTGGAACCAGACTCGCGCAGCTCGTTATTTGGATATCAGCCGCAAGACACTGATCTATAGAATGGAAAGACACGGAATCCGGAAACCATAAGGTTTTCAGGTTTGGGTGATGGACGGAACCTTTGGAATATGTCGATTTTAGACTTCGGCGATTCTTGGCGGGTCTGGGGAAGGGTTCCGGCAGAACCCTTGGGATGTACAACTCCAGGTGGATGCGGCGCCGAAGCGCTACAGCCTTGTTGAAAGGGAGGCGCGGCTCTGAACGCTTGGGAGCGGCGGGTAGACACGTATGGCAGACTGGGAAGTTATGAAAGAGCAATTCGCTCACAAGCCGCAGCAGCGCATCGCCATTCTCCGTGGCGTAAACCAGTTGGCCGACGCGGTGAAGGGCAGATTGGGTCCCAAGGGCCGTAATGTGGTCCTGGACAAGAAGTTCGGTTCGCCGACCATCACCAAGGACGGCGTGACGGTGGTCAAGGAAATCGAGCTGAAGGACCCGCTCGAGAACATGGGCGCCCAGATGGTGCGCGAAGTGGCGTCAATGACCTCGGACGCAGCCGGCGACGGGACCACCACGGCCACGGTGCTGGCCCAGGCGATCTTCCGTGACGGCGTGATGGCGTTGGCGGCGGGAGCGAATCCGATGGCCCTGAAGCGGGGCATTGACTCGGCCGTGCGCACGATCTGCGGCTACAACGAAATCGTCTGGAGCGGCGAGAATAAACACGTCGAGGGCGAACTCGATAGGCTCTCTAGGCCCGTCGAAGTCGCCATGTTGGCCAATGTGGGCGCCGCTTTCGCCAGCCACGATTACACCATCGGCAGCGTCATTGCAGAGGCCATAGAGAAAGTGGGCAAGGTTGGTGTCATCACGGTCGAAGAATCAAAAACCATGGAGACGGTCCTTGAAGTGGTCGAGGGGATGCAGTTTGACCGCGGTTATCTCTCCCCTTACTTCGTTACTGATCCCGAGCGCATGGAGTGCGTGCTTGAGAACACGCTGATCCTGATCTATGAGAAAAAGATCAGCGCGATGAAGGATCTGGTTCCCTTATTGAACACCACGGCGGGAAAGCCGGTCCTCATCATTGCAGAAGGCGTGGAAGGCGAAGCCTTGGCCACCCTGGTGGTGAACAGGCTGCGCGGCACGCTGCAGTGCGCGGCCGTGAAGGCGCCGGGCTTTGGCGAACGCGGCAAAGCCATGCTGGAGGATATTGCCGTTCTCACTGGCGGCAAGGCAGTGACGGAAGACCTGGGCATTAATCTCGAGAGCGTCCGTCTCGAAGACTTGGGCCGGGCCAAGAAAATCATCATCGGCAAGGGCACCACGACCATCGTCGAGGGCTTGGGCAAAAGCGCGGACATCGAGGGTCGCGCAAAACACCTTCGCACCCAGATCGAGGAGACCACGTCCGATTACGACCGCGAGAAACTCCAGGAGCGCTTGGCAAAGCTCGTGGGCGGCGTTGCCCAGATCAAGGTGGGCGCGGCAACCGAGACCGAGATGAAGGAAAAGAAAGCTCGCGTCGAAGATGCCATGCACGCGACCAAAGCGGCGGTTGAGGAAGGTATTGTTCCCGGCGGAGGCGTGGCGCTGGTTCGCTGCATTCCCGCGCTTGACAAGCTCAAGGCTGAGGGTGACGAGCAGATCGGCATCAACACCGTGAAGCGCGCTCTTGAAGAGCCCCTGCGCATGATTGCCCAGAACGCCGGGCATGAGGGCGCGGTGGTGGTGGAGAAGGTCCGGAGCAACCAGAACGCCAACTTCGGCTTCAACGCGCAGAGCGAAACGTACTCCGACCTGGTCGAGGCCGGTGTGATTGACCCAACCAAGGTCGTCCGCACTGCTCTCCAGAACGCGGCTTCCATCTCCTCGCTGATGTTGACCACTGAAGCGCTGGTGTGTGAGATTCCTGAAAAGGAAGATAGGGCTCACGCAGCAGGCCCAGGCCCCGGTGGCATGGGCGGCGGGATGTACTAAAACAGGTCTACCGCAGAGTCTTGCTTTTAAGCCCTCCGCGGTTTTTCAAAACAGGTGTAGCGCAGAGTTTTGCTTTTAAAACTCTGCGGTTTTTGCACATGAACAAACGAAGGGCGGGATGCAATTCCCGCCCTTTTTTGTTTCTGTAGGGGCATTTTCTGTAACGCGGCTCGCAACGTGCAGCGAGGCTTATCTTAGCGCCTATGGGGGACGGGATGGAGGGGCGACGCTTACGGCATGGCTGAAGACATACCTTTCGTCCGATTTTCGTGGGTTGCGGGTGTCGCCAAAGGGCATGACCGTCTGCTAATGGGATTTATTGGCCATTCATCTTCTTTATTCCCGCGGATTAATATCCCTCGCATATTGACGCCTTGCCTCCGGGCGCATAACCTCACTAAACACTGATCGATGGAGCATTTGCCGGTAGCCGCTCCAGCTCAATATGAGGATACGAGGGTTTTTTCGATGAGACACTGGACTGTTCTATTGGGAATCGCTCTGACGATTCCATTTGCCAGCGCTCCTGTCCGCGCACAGGCGAATAGCGCGCGCGTGGGTGGCATCGTGACCGATGCCAAGGGCCTGCCGCTTCCCAACGTGCGCGTCACGCTCATGGAAACGAGCACGGGCCTCCAGCGCGTCACCACAACATCCTCAAGCGGCGCCTATAGCTTTCCGAGTCTCGATCCCGGACCTTATGTGATTGAATCCGGCGCGCGCGGATTTTCCCAGCAAGCCCGCAAGTTCCAATTAGAGGTGAATCAGGCGTTGCGGCTGGATTGGACCTTGCGTGTGGGCTCATCCGTTCAGACCGTGGAGGTTGTGGCGGGCACGGAAACCCTCCGGACTTCTGATGCCACGCTGGGTGAGGTGGTTGAGCCGACCCTTGTGCATCAACTGCCCTTGAACGGACGACATATCCTCTCCCTGGCGCTATTTGCCGCAGGCGCGCATCAGGGCTTCGGCGCGCAGAGCGGAGCGACCAACCCGCTCTACTGGCGGCCGCAGCAAAACTCGGCTCTCAGCGTGGGCGGCGGGCGGCCGAACGCAAATTATTTCCTCCTCGATGGGTCAACGGACACCGATCCGACGTTTGGAACCCAGGCCCTGAGCCCCTCAGTTGACGCCGTTCAGGAGTTCAAAGTGCAAACCGGAAGCTACTCAGCCGAATTCGGCGACGCCGGCGGCGCGCAAATCAACATTGTTACCAAATCAGGTGGCAATGAATTCCATGGCGACGCCTACGAGTTTGTCCGCAGCAGCTCGCTCGATGCGCGTTCGTTTACCGACCCCAGCAACATTCCCCACCTCGCGCAAAATAATTTTGGAGCATCGCTTGGGGGCCCGTTGCATCACAACAAGACGTTCTTCTTCATGAACTTTGAAGAATTCACCCTTAGCAATGGAGTCAGCCAGATCGCCACCGTTCCCTCCGCGGCGGAGCGGGCCGGCGACTTCAGCCAGACAGGGGAGACAATTTACAATCCTGCTACGACTGCTCCCAACCCATCTTACAATCCCAGCTTGCCTGCCGGGCCTTCAAATCCTCAAACCATCCGGCAGCCGTTTCCGATGGACATGATTCCTTCGCAGAACCTGAATTTGGTGTCTCAGCAGGTGCTGCAACACATCCCGCTCCCGAATATGATGGCTGGCATAGGGGGCATGAGCGTGGGCAGCAGTTCGGCCCCTATGCCCACCGGCCCCGACTCAAATAATTACCGCGATCTGCGCACAAACCGAAACTATTCCGACCAGGGGACGCTCCGAATCGATCGCAATATGCGTCATGGGGATAGCCTCTTCGGGCGCTACACTTTTCAACAGGAACGCGACTTCACCCCTCAGAATCTTCCGGGATTCGGGGCTTTTGACGATAATCTAGCCCAAAACCTGACCGTCTCCTACACGCACATCGTTTCTCCAACGTCGGTCAACGTCACCTGGTTCGGCATGTCGAGACTCTCCATGCACCGGTATTCCCAAAACAACTTCACCAACGATTACGTCTCGCAGCTTGGCATACAAGGTGTGGGTTACGGTGGAAAGGGCGCGTGGGGAATGCCGTGGTTTGCCGTTCAAGGGTACAGCGGCATGGGCGATAGTTTCAGCGCAACGCCGGTGCAGGACTGGGACACCGTTTTTCAAGCGGGTGATATTCTGAATCGCGAAATGGGACGGCATTCGCTCGAGATCGGGGGCGATTACCGCTACTTCTACTGGCCAATGTGGGGCTTCTTTGATAATCGGGGTTTCTATCAGTTTACCAACGGCTTCACAACCCGAACCGCTTCGAACGACGGAACGGGTTCCGGGCTCGCCAGTTTTCTGCTGGGCTTACCGGCCGCCAAGCAACGGCAAGCGGGCATCCCGGTCATGGATTTGCAGCAATGGTACTTGGACGGGTTCGTCCAGGACAACTGGCGTGTGACGAACCGGACGGCGCTTGATCTCGGCCTGCGCTATGAGTTCACGCAACCGCTCTGGGACACGGATAATCCCAATAGCAACATTGTTTTTCGCAACGGCACTCCCTACTTCTTCATCGGCGGCCAACTCGGCATGCCAAAGGGTTTGATCTATGCCAACGCCCTCGATTTTGCGCCGCGCGTTGGCTTCGCACGCGTCTTGGGCGGCCGGCTTAACCTGGTGGTGCGCGGCGGATTCGGAGTGTTCTACACACCGGTGGATGCGAACACCTGGTGCAATCAGCGTCACCAGCCTCCCTTAGTATTCGCAGAAACAGACCAGAGCAACAACTACATCCCCAGTCTCTTCGGGTACAACTTTGGGCCCGCGGTTCTCGGGCAAACCGTCATCAGCTACGCTGCCACGCAGTTAAATGCCCCACCCGAATACATAAATCAGTGGAGCTTTTCCGTGCAAAAGGCGCTGCCCGGCAAGACGGTTGTGGAAATAGGCTACCGGGGGGAACGAGGGTTTCATCTTCAGCGGGCTCACCTCATCAACAACGCGCCGCCCGGCCCAGGCGCTGTCAACCCGCGTCGGCCATACCATACCATCAGCTTTCTGCCTGGCACTGTCTTCCCGGCGGCCTTTCAGAGGGACGGTGAGACATCGCCCGTCTCCTCGATTAACTAGCTTGAGAACTCCGCGCAGAGTTGGTATGACGCCGGATGGGTGGACGTAAGGCACCCGTTTGGCCGCGGCTTGGCCCTGCTTTCCAACTTCACTTGGTCCAAAAACCTGACCAATGCGCCAGACTTCCGCTCACCCATGGATGAGTCCGCAATTCCGCAGAACAATAACGACCTGGATGCCGAGAAGGGACTTGGCTGCGACGTTCCGCTTCGCTTCGTGGTGAGCGTGGTCTACCAACTTCCCGGATGGCGGCGTCAGGCCTTGTTGCGCCGGTTAAGCTCAGGCTGGAGCCTTTCATCCATTTATCAGGCGCAGAGTGGCATGCCGCTGACGATTGCGGTGTTCGGAGACACGGCAAACGCCGGAACGCTGCTCGGCGAGAGTCCAATCCGGGCCAACGTCACCGGCCACCCGGTTTTCCCTGCCGGGACGCAAACCGCCGAGCTCTGGTTCAATCCCGCCGCCTTTTCCTCGCCGCCTGCCTATCAGTTTGGGAATGCGGGGCGCAACACGGTTCAGGGGCCAGGAATGCAGACAATGGATCTGGCGCTCACCCGGGAGTTCAGCATCGTGGAGAGGGTTAAACTCCAGATGCGGGCGGAGTTTTTCAATACCCTTAACCACACGAACTTAGGCACACCAAACCGTTATGTCAACGAGCCTCAGTTCGGAACCGTCACCATGGCAATGACACCGGGGCGCGAAGTTCAACTCGGCGCGCGGCTCACGTTCTAGCGGGGCTTTGCTCAGAATGACAGATCAAAGGACTTTCTCAGCAACTGCCAGCGCGCAATATGCCGCCACGGTTCAGAAAATATGCAGGTGCAGCGTGAGGTATTTCTTGGGACTCTTGCGGAATTCGTCCAGGAATTCACGCAGCGACTGCGAGCTCTCCGTCAGGTTGTTATAGAGCGCGGAGTTTGTTGAAAGCATTCCCAGCGATCCCTGGCCCTTCGCCATCCTGCCGGTAATGGTATCAACGTTGCCGGCCACCTGGTTGAACCGGTCGTAAAGCTGCGGGTCCTTCGCCAGCTTACCGAGAGTTCCTTTCCCCTGATTGATATTGGATACGAGATCCTGAGCTTGCATTATGGTCTTGTTCAGGTTGTCAAACACGGCGGGGTTGTTAAGAAGCTTTGCAAGCGTCCCGTTCCCGTGTTGGATCTGGTCCATCATCTGGTTGGCGCGATCCAGCGTGCTATCTAGCTTGCGGTAAAGCGCATCGTTCGAGATCAACTCGCCGAGTGTCCCGTGCCCCTTGGAGACTTGGGCTATCATGTTATTCATTTTGGTCGCAGTATCATTCAACTGGTTATACAATGCCGGGTCGTAGATCAGCTTGCCCACCGTCCCTTTGCCGTTGGTAATCTGGCTCGTTACCTCATTCAACTTGGCGCTGAGATCGGTCATATTGGAAAGCACGTCGTTGGCATTCTGAACGATCTTCTTCATATCGGCCTGCTGGGCCGTCTTGACCTGCCCACCCGCCGGGATGACCGCCTGGGATTCGCTTCCTCGGGTGATATCCACAAAGCTTTCGCCCAATAAGCCGAAGGTCGAGATGCTCGCCACCGAGTCGGCCCGGATATCATCGGCAAATTGGCGGTCAATTTTCAGGGTGACGGCGACGGCGCGGTTGGGATCCCGGTAAGGGGATAGATGGATCCAACTGACGTTGCCGACCGGCACCCCGGCCAATTGCACCGCGGCGCCTTCGGTCAAACCCTCGACGCTGGGAAAGTATGCCTGCAGTTTATAGCGGCTCTGGAAAAATCCCACGCGGCCGCTGACAAAGAAAATGCCCACCACCAGGACCGCGAGGGCAATGGCCACCATCAATCCCACTCGAAGCTGGCTCCAAGAAATTTCCTTACGTTGAGGCATGGCTCATCTCCTTTTCGCAAGAGGAACTGAAGGGTACGGGTCATCAAAGGCGCTACCTCGCGCCGTCTTCACGAGATAAACTTCACCAGATAAGGGTCGCGCGTCCCCACAAATTCCTCTCGCGTCCCGGCAAAATAGACCTGCTTATCCCGCAGCACCATGAACCGCGTCGCGGGTCTCGAATCGCCGCCGTCATCAATCGGGATAACCTTCCGGCTTTCCGGTGAGATGGCGATGTTGCTCAGAAAAAAAGCGTCCTGCACGCGCTGCGTGACCAGGACGGAGGAAACGCCGTGCAGGTCACGGAGCTTGGCAATCAGAATGTTGATGGTATTTGCTGTGACGGGATCAAGCCCCGCCGTGGGCGAATCATATAGCATGATGGCGGGCTGCGCCACAATGGCTCTGGCAATCGACACACGGCGCCGCATTCCTCCAGAGAGTTCAGAAGGCATCTTGTCGATGGCATCCTCCATCTCTACAAACCCCAGCACCCGCCGCACGTCTGCTTCGATCTTTTCTTCGTCTCTTTGCCCGGATTCGCGCAGCGGGTAGGAAACGTTTTCATAAACGGAAAGCGAGTCAAAGATCGCGCCTTCCTGGAACACAACTCCCATGCGCTTGCGGAACGGATTGAGCTGGGTTTCACTCATCGGAACCGTGTTTTCACCATCAATGAGAATCTCGCCCGCATCGGGCTTCAGCAAGCCAGCAATAAGCTTAAGCAAAACCGATTTCCCGCTTCCCGTAACGCCCAGAAGGATAAGCGTCTCCCCACTGCCCATGCGGAACGAAACGTCCGTGAGCACCGGCTTATCACCGAACGAGATCGAGACACCGCGGACTTCAATCGTCGAGTTCACAGGATGAGCACACGCCAACGGACTGCCCCAGCCAAGCGTTGCCTCGATTCCCCCCCGGAATTAAAAAAGCCTTCCAACCCTATTCTACCAGGATAGCCCAAATCACCTGCCACGCGGACCGCCTACTTCCGGGGATTGTGATGTAAAATTGGTGTCCGCCAACGCCGAGGCAGTTGCTACTCCGCATAGACGCCAACTAGACCGGCTATGGGTGCGTCGGCTAAAGAAACACAGCTACCTTCCGGCGGATCCGGCCGCACTCACCACTGGTGTGGTAGAAATCACAATAAGGGTATTGAGTTATGTCATCCCGCTCCATCAGTATTTTCGGGCTGGGCTACGTAGGCTCGGTTATGGCGGCTTGCTTGGCGCACAAGGGCAACCGCGTGGTGGGGGTGGACGTAAGCCCCGCCAAGGTGGATGCGATTAACGCCGGGCACAGCCCCATCATTGAAGCGCGAATGGAGGAACTGGTTGCAGAAGCCTTTGCTGAAGGCCGGTTGCGTGCGACCACGGACGGAGAATCCGCGATTCAGGAGACGGAGATCACCTTCGTGTGTGTCGGTACGCCCAGCCAGCATAATGGAAAGCTGGATTTGAGCCACATCGAGCGCGTGAGCCGCGAGATTGGCCGGGCGCTTGGCCTCAAGACCAGCCGCCACACCATGGTCGTGCGCAGTACAGTGTTGCCGGGAACCACCCAATCCGTCGTCATCCCGGCTCTCGAAGCTGCGAGCGGCAAGCGCGCCGGCCAAGACTTTGGCGTAATTTACAACCCTGAGTTTATGCGTGAGGGCACAGCGATTGCGGATTTCTTCGAGCCTCCCTATACCGTTCTTGGAGCGCAGACGCCGGACGAACTCGCAGCCGTGCGTAAGCTTTATGAGTGGACGCCAAGCCGCATTTTCGAGACTTCAATCAAGGTGGCAGAGATGGTGAAGTACGCGAGCAACGCCTTTCATGCCGTAAAGGTGGACTTTGCCAACGAGATGGGCGCCATGGCCAAGCGGTTGGGCGTGGACACAGAAGCGATGGTGGAAATCTTCACCTCGGATACGCAGTTGAACGTCTCACCAGCCTACTTGCGTCCGGGCTTCGCCTTCGGTGGGTCATGCCTGCCCAAGGACGTGCGGGCGCTGGTTTATTGTGCGAAGGAGCACGATATGCGCCTGCCCCTACTGGATTCCCTGCAGGCCAGTAACCAGGAGCACATTGAGCGCGCGGTTGAAATGGTGCTCCGCAGCGGCAAGAGGAAAATTGGGCTGCTAGGCCTCAGTTTTAAGGCGGGAACCGACGACTTGCGGGAGAGCGCCCAGGTGAAACTGGTGAAGCGCCTGCTGGGTGAGGGCTGCACGCTCAAGATATGGGACCCCGATGTAGCGTTGGGGCGCCTCGCAGGCGCCAACCGGCAATATATCGAGCGCGTCATACCTCACATTGGCTCGTTGCTGTGTGCGGAGGCAAAAGAAGTGATTGAGACGGCTGATATCGTGCTTGTGGGCAACCGGGGAGTGAAAAAGGAGATTATCCAAGCCCATCTTCGCCCGGAACAGAAGGTGCTCGACCTGGTGAATCTTGAAAAGGATCGCCGCCCTGATGCGCCGTCTTCCTACGAGGGCATCTGTTGGTAATCAGAATCCCCCGACAGCGCAGCGGGCCATTGCGTTAAGGGACGGGATTCCTGTGCAGACGTTGGAGGCGCGGGTGAGAATCGAACTCACGCATAAAGGTTTTGCAGACCTCTCCCTTACCACTTGGGTACCGCGCCCGGCGCTAAGAAGGCAGGAGATTATGGAGCGGGAAACGGGATTCGAACCCGCGACTTCGACCTTGGCAAGGTCGCACTCTACCACTGAGTTATTCCCGCCCGGAAAGGAGGCCCCTCGTTCTGGGATATACATCAGAATTATAAGAATCGCGTTTTACGATTGTCAAGCCAGTCCGGAGGATTCGCAGGCGCCAAGGCACGGAAGAGATCGGAAGCTGGAGACTCGAAATTGGAAACTCGAAAAAGCACAACGGGCCGCCCTGAAAATCTCGGTCAAGAGAACGGGAGGGCACGGTTTCAACCGTGCCGTAAGGCGCTCCTCATTCTCGTTGTCTCCCGCTGCGGCGATGGGCGGGTGGCCACCCATCGCCGCAGCGGGAGAAAGTGAACAGCGGCTTCGTGGCGGCACGGCTGAAGCCGTGTCCTTCCGGTTGCATTTCCGCGCTTTTGCGGGCGACGCCACGGGACAGAACCGATTGCCAAAGCTTTTTCCGGTATGCCTAACCCCGCCGTTCGGCCAAGCGCTATTCGTCCTTCTGCTTGTCGTCATCCTTCTCGGGCGGAGGCGGAGCATTCCGCTCTGAAGCCTGAGATTCCTCGGCTACCTTACGGCGGCGTTCAACGCGCTTGGCGCGTTCTTCAGCGCGCTTTGCAAGGACCTCGTTTCCTACCAGCTCAAGCACCGCAGTATCCGCGCCGTCGCCCTTCCGCCAGCCCGTGTGAACCATGCGCGTGTAGCCGCCGCGGCGGGAAGTAAAGCGCGGGGCAACGTCTTCAAAAAGTTTCTTCACCGCAACCGCGCTGAGCATGTATGCGGCGGCGAGGCGGCGGGCGTGAAGATCGCCCTTTTTGCCCAGCGTAATCATCTCCTCCGCGACGCCGCGAGCGGCCTTCGCCTTGGCAACCGTCGTCTCAATCCGTTCATCGAGAATCAGAGACGTGACGAGGTTGCGCAGCAACGCGCGCCGGTGCGAGGTGTTTCGGCTAAGTTTTCTTCCATAATTCCGATGGCGCATGATCTGTTCCTGTTTTAGGCCTCCGGTGATGGCGGTTCCTGGGGCGGCGGCGCCGCCATGGGGGCGCCCTTTTCATCGAACTTCATACCCAAGCCTAATCCCATGAGGCTCAGAATCTCCTTGATCTCATTCAGGGATTTTCGCCCGAAATTTTTGGTCTTCAGCATTTCAGGCTCGCTTTTCTGCACCAATTCACGGATAGTCGTAATATTCGCATTCTTCAGGCAATTGTACGAACGGACTGAGAGCTCAAGCTCTTCCACCGACCGGTCCAGGTTTTCATTCCGGCCCACCGCCATTTTCTCGGGAGCGCCGGCTTCGCTGTCGGACGGTTCTTCAAAGTTAATGAAGATCGCCATGTGATCCTTCAGCAGCTTCGACGCAAAGCCCACCGCGTCCTGCGGCGAGATGGAGCCATTGGTCCACACATCGAGGGTGAGTTTGTCGTAATCCGTCATTTGACCAAGGCGGGCGGCCTCCACCGTGTAGTTCACCTTGCGGATGGGGGAATGCACCGAATCAATGGGGATATAGCCGACCGGCAAATCCTCATCAAAATTCCTCTCGGCGGAGACATACCCCCGATCGAGCTGGACCCGCATCTCGATGCGCAGGCTCCCCCCTTCGCTCACCGTGGCGAGGTAAATATCCTTATCCAGGATATCAACGTCGGGATCTTCCTGAAGCATCCGCGACGTTACTTCACCCGGTTGATCCACGGTCAGGTAGAGGGTCTTTGTGTCCTCAACGTTCATCTTGAACGGAATCTGCTTGAGGTTCAGAATAATATCCGTGGCGTCTTCCACCACTCCGGGGATGGAAGAAAACTCGTGCATGACGCCTTCAATCTTCACGGCCGTGATCGCCGCGCCTTCGATGGACGAAAGCAGCACGCGGCGGAGCGCGTTGCCGATCGTCGTTCCGAAGCCGCGCTCGAACGGCTGGGCCTGAAAGCGCCCGTATTTATCGGTCAGCGTCTCGGAATCACACACCAGACGCTTTGGCTTCTGAAATCCTCTCCATTGCATCGCTCAAGCACCTCCTAGGTTCGAACTCGCGGCCAGCAAAAGCCTCACTCGCGGAAATACTATTTCGAATAGAGCTCGACGATCATCTGCTCCTGGATGGGGAAGTTAACATCTTCCCGTTTCGGATACGAGATCACACGCCCCTTCATCTTCGCCCGGTCAAACTCCAGCCAGGAAGGCAGGGAGCGGCTTCCCGTCAGGTCCAAGGCGCGCTGGACGGAAACCTTCTGCTTGCTGCCGTCACGCACCTCGATCTCCTGCCCCGGCGCCATCTGGAAGGATGGGATGTTGACCATTCGCCCCGCGACAAGGATATGCGAATGGCGCACCAATTGCCGGGCTTCGGCGCGCGAAGTGGCGAGGCCGAGCCGATAGACCGTGTTATCCAATCTCCGCTCGAGCATACCAAGCAGATTTTCGCCGGTAATTCCCTTGGTCCTCGCTGCCTTCTCAAAGTAGGCGCGAAACTGGTTCTCGAGGATCCCATAGATCCGGCGCACCTTCTGCTTCTCTCGAAGCTGCAAACCGTATCCCACGATCTTCGGGCGCCGCGACTTCCCGTGCTGCCCAGGGGGGAAGTTCCGCTTCTCGATGGCACACTTGTCCGTCAAGCAACGCGTCCCTTTGAGAAACAGCTTTGTCCCTTCCCTGCGGCAGAGTCGGCATACTGCGTCACGATATCTTGCCAAACCGTCCTCCCTGTTACTTCCGTTGCTTCATTACTTCATTTTCTTATTGTTTCATTGAATCATTGAGCTCAGCGGGAAACTAGAAAATTGAAACTCTAACAGGATGCTGAAAAACTCGTTTTGACTGTCATTCTGAGCGAGCGAAGAATCTGCTTTCGCGTGAAATCAATGACTTGTGAGATTCTTCGTCGCCTTCGGCTCCTCAGAATAACATGCTTCCGGCGTTTTTCAGCAACCTGCTAAAGTTCAGAAATGGAACTTGGGCGCTGAATCCGTATCCCTGGTCTCGGGTCGTTCAGTTTCTATTTTCTACTTCCAATGAATCAATAACTCAATCATTCAATGAACCAATTGTCTAAACCCTCCGCCGCTTCGGCGGCTTGCAACCATTGTGCGGGATCGGCGTTACGTCCTTGATGTTACGAACCTCGAGCCCCACTGTCGCCAGCGCGCGGATGGCGGACTCCCTCCCGGCCCCCGGACCTTTGACCCGGACTTCCACCGAGCGCATCCCGTGGTCTCTTGCCGCGCTCGCGGCACGGGCGGCCGCTTGCTGAGCGGCAAAGGGAGTTCCCTTGCGGGAACCCTTGAATCCGAGCGATCCGGAGCTCGACCAGCAAATCAGCCGGCCCTCGGGGTCCGTGATGCTCACGAGTGTGTTGTTGAACGTCGCCTGAACGTATACGACGCCCACCGGCACAACGCGCTTTTCCTTCTTTTTGAAAGTCTTCTTTTTCCCCGTCTTTGCGGGAGCAGCCTTAGGCATATGTCCTTTTCTCTCTGCAAGCAGCGCCTTATGTCTTTGATGCAGCCTTCTTCTTATTGGCTACCGTTCCCTTGCGTGGGCCCTTGCGCGTGCGGGCGTTGGTATGGGTGCGCTGACCGCGCACGGGAAGATTGCGGCGGTGCCGCAGACCCCGGTAAGAGCCAATTTCAATCAATCGCCGGATGCTTAGCGCAACTTCTTTGCGCAGATCACCCTCGATATTCCCTTCGTCTTCGATGATCTGGCGGATACGATTGACTTCGTCTTCCGTAAGGTCCTTCACCTTGGTGTCCACGCCCACTCCAGCCCGATGCAGGATCGAGAGCGACCGAGCGCGGCCGATGCCATAAATATACGTCAGGCCAATCTCGGCCCTCTTCGCTTGTGGTAAATCAATACCGGCAATACGTGCCATAAAGTCTCCAGGTGTCGGGCTTTATTGAGTGGTTATGCCGCTTTGCGACATCCACAAAGCATGAAAAGATCCTCACCCACCGCTTTACTTTTTCCCGGCCCTCTCCCTTGGGGAGAGGGTGGCGAGTGGAGCGAGCCGGATGAGGGGTCCTGGCCGAGTTGTTCAGGGCAGGATTACAATTATAGCAACAGCTTCCTCTGTAGCAGCGCTTGATGAGCGCCGATACAATTAGCCCTGCCGTTGCTTGTGCTTGGGATTCTCGCAGATCACCCGCACAACCCCGGCCCTCTTAATGATCTTGCACTTTGTACACATCTTGCGAACTGATGATCGAACCTTCATACGCAAATTACCTCTTTGCACTCATTGTCTTCCCGTTCATCGTCCCACTGCAGGATACCGAACTGTCCTGCTTAACGGGTTGGCAAAAGCACTGTTAGGGCATGGCTTTAGCCATGCCGAAAGGCCAACCCCTCACCTCCGTCCCCTCTCCCCCGGGGAGAGGGGGGACCGCGAAGCGGTGGGTGAGGGCTTTGCTGGCATGACTGAAGTTGTGCCCTGACAGCCACTCAGCCGACCTAACAGAGTAATGCCCCGGACGGCAGCGTCACTTGTACCGATAAACGATGCGTCCGCGAGTCAAATCGTAGGGCGAGAGTTCAACCGCTACTTTGTCGCCCGGCAGAATTCGTATAAAGTTCTTCCGCATCTTTCCGGAAATGTGGGCGAGGACACGGTGCTTGTTGTCCAGCTCTACGCGAAACATCGCGTTCGGCAGGGGTTCAATCACCGTCGCCATGACTTCAATCGCCTCTTCCTTCGCCATAAACTCCCTATCAACACCCGGAATTCGAAATTCTAGATTTCAGATTCCGCCTCAGAGCCGGGTGAGCACGTCCGGCCCGTTTCGCGTCACGGCGACCATATGCTCAAAGTGGGCCGAGCAGGCCCCATCCGCCGTAACCGCGGTCCACTTGTCGTCAAGCACCCGCACTTCGGGAACTCCGGCATTAAGCATGGGCTCAATCGCGAGCACCATGCCTTCCTTGAGTAGCGGCCCGTGTCCGGCCGGGCCGAAGTTAGGAACCTGCGGATCCTCGTGCAGCGAGCGCCCGATTCCGTGCCCTACAAATTCCCGCACCACAGAGAATCCGGCAGTTTCCGCGTGCTCTTGCACGGCGGCGGAGATATCACCCAGCCGGTTTCCCATCCGGGCCGCCTCAATCGCCAGTTGCAGGGACTCTTCCGTCACCTGAAGCAGGCGCAAGAGAGAGTCCGAAACCTCACCCACGGGAACCGTCAAAGCCGAGTCGCCGTAGTAATCATCTGCGATAACACCCATATCCAGGCTGACGATATCTCCTGCGTTTAACGTCCTCCTCGAGGGAATGCCATGCACAATCTCCTGATTGACCGAAGCACAGAGACAGCACGGATAGCCACGGTATCCCTTAAAGGCGGGTTTCACCCCCAGCCTCCTTATGCGCTCCCCGGCAAACTCTTCCAGGTCTAGCGTAGTGATTCCTGGCTTGACTCTGGCGCGCATTTCTTCCAAAATCTCGCGGACAATGTGACCGCTGCGCCGCAGCTTGCCGATTTCCGCCGCTGACTTGCAGATAATCATGAATCGTTGAGAATCTTAAAGATCGCCGCCGTGACGTCAGCCGAAGACCCATTGCCATCGACTTCCTTCAGCAGACCAAGATCCCGGTAATGCTGAATCAGCGGTTCCGTCTGCCTCTCGTACTCCTGAAGGCGCCGCCGGATGGCTTCCTCGCTATCATCGCGTCGCTGGATCAGAACGCCGCCATCCTTGTCACAGACACCCTGCCGTTGCGGAGGATTGAGAACTATATTATAAGCCGTCCTGCAAACCGGACACTCACGCCGCCCCGCGAGGCGCTTGAGCAGGATGTCCTGATCCACCCGGATATTTAACGCCAAGGCCTTGCCCGCATCCCTCGCGAGAAGCAGCCGGTCCAGAAAAACCGCCTGGTTCAGGTTCCGGGGAAAGCCGTCAACAATGAATCCCCGCTGGCAATCCGGCTCAGCGGTCCGCTGGTCGATCAGCTTGCAAACAACCTCATCAGGAACCAAGCCTCCCGATTCCATGGTGGACTGCGAGGCCACACCGAGCAGCGTGCCATGCCGCACTGCATCGCGCAGCATCTCGCCGGTTGAAATCTCAGGGATGGCGAATGCCTTCCCGATGGCGCGGGATTGAGTTCCTTTCCCCGCGCCCGGCGGTCCCACCAACAATAATGGCCGGGGCCTGAAGGCGCCCCGGTCCGGCGGTTCAAGAAGCGGCCCGGCGCCCACGCACTCGTCCCTTCTTCATGAAACCCTCGTAGTGCCGCATGATCAACTGCGCCTCAACCTGTTGCACAGTAT
>JBOGJX010000553.1:0-9251 GCA_050745285.1 Terriglobia bacterium | reverse complement strand
AAGCCGCAGACCTGCACACAACGCAGGTCTGCGCTACCCAAAACAAAAAAAGCGGCTCCGGTAACTTGCATACCGGAGCCGCTGCTTTAAGTGGAGATTGAATAGTGGATTATACCGTGCGCGCGAGCTTGCGGCGAGCAAGCAAAGCAAGCCCTAACAGACCGCTGCCGAACAGCACGAGCGATGCAGGCTCGGGGGTCACAGTTTGCTCCAGACCGTCCACGCCGCCTGCGTGGGTAAATGCGTTGGTGACTTCCGTGTTGCTTACGGCGGATAGGATGGTTCCCTGCGGCAAGCCGCCCGGGACCGTAATATCCAACAGCCCTTTTTTGCCGAGGCCGGCGCTGGGAAGGCTGATCAGGAATGCATACACCCCGTACTCCTGGACATTCGATAGCGATGGAACACCCAGACCCACGTCAAAGCCATTCCAATTCGTAAAATTGTTCGAGGGGTTAATGCCCACAGTAAGGAAACTGCCGATGTCTGTGGTTCCCGTCATGCCTGGAAAATCGCCATAGAAACCCGTTCCCGTCACAAAGGTGGCGCTCTCTATTCCAAAACTCGCTGCGTTCGTGGGGGTCGCGAACTCGGAGCTTATGCCCGTCGTAGTCCCGCCCGTCGCAGTACCGCTGTAAGGATTGTAAAGCGTGATCGTGCTCAGCGGATTTGTCGTATAGGAGTTGGTGAAATTGTTGGGAACGCCGAAGACCAGCAGGATTTGGGTTCCGGCCACCTGTCCGCCACTCACATTATAAATGCTGAAGTCCGCCGCCGTGCCAATAAGGTTCGGATCACTTCCCGGCGGTATAGCGTTCGCTGTCCCCGCCCCAGTGCCAAACTGAAGATTTGACTGAGCAAACCCGCTCCAGCAGCCTACAAACATCACCATCAGAACTGCAAGCAATATCTTGCGCATATCGTATGACTCCCTCCCCGCGTTTTCTGGATTATCCCGCCTGCCGTCACTCCCCCCATTAGGGAGCTTTAATTGATGCTGAGCACGTGAAATGCCAAAGGAGGCTCGCTGATTCCAAACAGGTTAGCCGTGGACCAGATTGGTACGCATGGAAGAAAGCTGGCCGAATTGAGAAAATGGTTTCCTCTTACTCTAGCTGTTGTTATCTAGCTTGATAATCAATCGGATAGGCCCTAACTGGCGCATCTGCCATGCTCGCCGCAATGTTCCATGCGGAAAGGCTGCCATCCCGTCAACCTTCGGCTGAGCCTGGGATTGGTCTTGCGCGCGAAGGCGCATTCCATTTCTGCTATTGTGGGCGGCCCTGCGGGGTGGTACTCTTCCTTAATCCGGCACAGGCAGATCGCGGCATCGAGAGCAGACTCGGCCGGTGAAGCTAAACGTAAGTAAAATCAGGAGGAGTGCATGCTTGAAGATTTGCGGCTTAGATCGGTTGGTTGCGTTGTTGGTGCAATTGTTTTGGCGCTTGCAGTGTGCGTGCAAGGCAGGGCGCAGGACCACAAGGATCCCAAGGCGGTTGAGATTGCGAAGACCATGCAAGACGCCATGGGGGGTCTCGACAACTGGCAAAACGCCCACTACGTCCGATACGATTTTATCGTGGCCCACGGCCCAAAGACGCTGATGGGGCGATCCCATTTGTGGGACAAACAGACGGGCAATTACCGCCTGGAGCAAAAAACGAAAGATGGGAAGACTCAAGTAGTTTTGTTCAACCTCGGCACCAAGCAAGGCTCGGTTTACGTGGATGGAAAGAAGGTCGAAGGCGCGGAAGCGCAGAAGGATCTGGTGGGCGCTTACGCGGCCTTCGTCAACGATTCGTGGTGGCTCGATATGCCGTGGAACTGGCTTAACCAGGGGGTCAATCTGAAATACATTGGGGCGAAGAAGCGTGGCAGCGAGATGGACGATGTGGTGGAGCTCACCTTCAACCACGTGGGTCTTACGCCCGGTGATATGTATCATGCTTACGTATCGCGGAGCTCGCACCTGATGACGCACTGGGAATACGTGCTCCAAAGCCACAAGAAGGGCTCTTGGGATTGGGAATACACCGAAACACACGGCCTGAAGCTTCCCCGCACGCACGTCAGCGCGGACCGCAAAACGACGATCAGCATGGGCCACGTTGAGGTGTTGGATTCCGTAGACGGCGCATACTTCACCGACCCGTCACGCATGCTGGCTGACCTCAAGGAGTAGACCCGGAACCGTGCTTTCACGCCGACGGGCCTTCTTCGGGACGAAATTATGGTGGTACGTAGCGCAGAGTTTTGTCGTTAAAACTCTGCGGCTTTTTTCTATTTTCATTGGACCGGCAAATGCCGCAGAGTTTTAACGGCAAAACTCTGCGCTACTTCTCTGGCCCAGCGAACCCCCGATTCAGACCAACGATTCTTTTCTGCTAGAATTAAGAAGTGATGTCACCCTCACCTTTCGTTCATCTTCATCTGCACACAGATTACAGCCTGCTAGATGGCGCGTGCGATATCCCTAAAGTGATGGACCGCGCGGCGGAGCTTGGCATGTCCGCCGTGGCGCTTACCGACCACGGGAACATGTTCGGCGCGGTGAAGTTCTATGACGCTGCGATCAAGCGCGGCGTGAAGCCGATTATCGGGTGCGAAGTTTACGTGGCGCCCACCAGCCACTTTGACCGCACGCCCGGCTCCGACCGCCCCAACCACCTGATCCTGCTCTGCGAAAACGAGCGCGGCTATCGCAATCTGGTGAAGCTCGCCTCATTGGCTTACACCGAAGGGTATTATTACAAACCTCGCATTGATAAAGACCTGCTGGCCCGCCACTCCGAAGGCTTGATCGGACTTTCCGCGTGCCTCAAGGGAGAGGTGGCGTCGGCTCTGATGGCGGACCGCTACGAAGCGGCGCAAAAATCCGCCTACGACCTGCGCGATATTTTTGGCAAGGGCAATTTCTACCTCGAAATCCAGGACCAGGGCGTGCCCGAAGAGCAGCGGATCAACCCCAACCTCACGCGACTCTCGCGCGAGTCCGGCATCCCGCTGGTTGCCACCAACGATTGCCACTATCTGCGCCAGGCTGACGCGCGCGCCCAGGAAGTCCTGATGTGCATCCAGACCGGGAAGACGCTCAGTGACACGCAGCGCATGAAGTTTTCCACCGACCAGTTCTTCTTCAAGACCTACGACGAAATGATGCAGGTGTTCGGCGAGATTTCAGACGCCTTGCATCGGACGGTGGAAATTGCGGCGCGCTGCAACGTGCACCTCGAAAAGAGCCAATTTGTTTTCCCGCGCTTCGACGTGCCCGAGGGCGAAACCATTGACAGCTTCTTCGAGCGCGTCGCGCGCGAGGGATTTGAACACCGCCGGCCGCAACTCGGGCGGCAGCGCGCGGAAGGCAAGCTGCGCTATCCACCCGAAGCGTATCAGGAGCGGCTGGACCGGGAAATCGAGCTGATCAAGCAGATGAAGTTTGCCGGCTACTTCCTGATTGTCTGGGACTTCATGCGGTTTTCGCGCGAGAAGTGTATCCCCGTGGGGCCGGGGCGCGGCTCGGCGGCGGGCAGCCTGGTCTCCTATTCGCTTCACATTACGGACATCGATCCGCTGCAATACGACCTGCTTTTCGAGCGCTTCCTGAACCCGGAGCGCATTTCATTTCCTGATATTGACATCGACTTTTGCATGCGGCGCCGCGGCGAAGTGATCCAATACGTTACGGAGAAATACGGCCGCGAAAACGTGAGCCAGATCATCACGTTTGGAACGATGGGAGCGAAGGCAGTGATCCGTGACGCGGGGCGCGCGCTGGACATGCCCTTTGCCGAAGTGGATAAGATCGCCAAGCAGGTGCCCAACGTTCTAAACATCACGCTTGAAGACGCCATCCAGCAGTCAACCGAGATTAAGCAGATGAAGGAAAGCGACCCGCGCGTGGCGGACCTGCTGACGGTGGCGCTGAGCCTCGAAGGGCTTGCACGCCACGCCTCAACGCACGCGGCAGGGGTGGTGATCTCGCCGCAACCCTTGCAGGAAATTGTCCCGCTGCACAAGAGCAACAAGGATGAAATCACGACGCAGTACGCCATGGATGATCTTGAGAAAATCGGCCTGCTCAAGATGGACTTCCTCGGCTTGACCACGCTCACCATTCTCGATGACACGGTAAAGCTGATCGAAGCGGGACACGGCGTCAAGCTGGACCTCGATAACCTTCCACTCGATGACCAGGCGAGCTATGTCGTGCTCGGCAAAGGGTTGACGGGAGGCATCTTCCAATTTGAAAGCCGCGGCATGACGGATATTCTCCGGCGCGTTAAGCCCAACCGCCTGACGGACCTTACTGCCTTGAATGCGCTCTACCGCCCTGGCCCAATCCAGGGCGGAATGATTGACGACTTCATTGCCCGCAAGATGGGGAAGAAGAAAGTCACCTACGACCTGCCGCAGTTGGAGGAGATACTGCAAGAGACCTACGGCGTGATCGTCTATCAGGAGCAGGTGATGCAGATCGCCAACGCGGTGGCGGGATTCACGCTGGGCGAGGCGGACGTCCTGCGGCGCGCCATGGGAAAGAAGATGCACGAGGTCATGGTGGCGCAGCGCGAGAAGTTCCTGGCCGGAGCAAAAAAGAAGGGTGTGCCGGAGAAGAAGGCGGAAAAGCTTTTTGATCTGATGGAGCAGTTCGCCGGATACGGGTTCAACAAATCGCACTCGGCGGCCTACGCGCTCGTTGCGTTTCAAACCGCGTATCTTAAGGCGCACTACCCGGTGGAATTCATGGCGTCGCTGCTGACCGCGGAAATCGGCAGCCCGGATAAGTTGACTTCCTACCTCAACCAATGCCGCGACATGGAAATCGAAATTTTGCCGCCCGACGTGAACTCGAGCGACCGGACGTTTACTCCATCCGGCGGCAGCATCCGCTTCGGACTTACGGCCATCAAGAACGTGGGCGACGCGGCGATTGAATCCGTGCTCGCGGCGCGGCGTACGCTGGGCCGTTTTGACAGTCTCTATCAGTTCTGCGAGAACGTAGATCTTCGCCTGCTGAATAAGCGCGTGATCGAAAGCCTCATCAAAGCCGGCGCCATGGATTCGCTCGGGGCCCGCCGCTCGCAGATGATCTCCGCGCTCGATCGCGCCATGGAAATGGGCCAGAAACACCAGCGGCAGGAAGCCGCGGGCCAGGCGGGTCTCTTTGGCTCGCCCGGCGTTGATGCGCCCGTGCCGCACATTTCCCTGCCCGATCTTCCGGAATGGACGGAGACGGAAAAGCTGGCGGGCGAAAAGGAAGTGTTGGGCTTCTACGTCACCGGCCATCCGCTCGAAAAATTCCGGCTTGCTCTTTCATCCCTTACCCGGATTGATAGCGCGTCGCTCGATGAGGTGGCACACGATGCGCAGGTGACGCTCGGGGGCATTCTTACAGAAATCAAAATCCGGCCCAGCAAGAAGGGTGATCTTTGGGCCAGCGGCACGCTGGAAGACCTGCGCGGAAGCGTTGAGCTGCTGGTCTTTCCCCAGGCGTTGCAGCAACTTCAGAGCGTTCTACTGCGGGACGCGGTGTTGCTGATCCGCGGGCGTTTACGCCAAGAGGAGAACTCGCGGCCGAAGGTGGTGGTGAACGAGGCCCAGCCCCTTGAGGCGGCCGCGAAGCGGGTGAAGCCCGAAGTTCTGATCCGGCTGGACGCAGCGAAAGCGCCGGATGATCTGCTGGAAAGCATCGAGAATGTGCTCGCCGCTCATCCGGGAGATAACCCGGTCGTCTTCGAGATCGCGCAAGCGGGAGATTTTACCGCGCGCCTGCGCACGCGGCGCCCGCCGGGGGTGAAAGCCGGTGGCGCACTACTCGAACAGCTACAGGCTGTTTGCGGCGAGGGATCCGTCACACTCGAGCGCGCAAAGTCTGCAAACGGCACGCTGTAACGGTGATCCAGCCGGCTCTGGGTTACTCACCAATGTGGGCTTATGGCCGGAAGGGCACGGTTTCAAACCGTGCCGTGGCTACCACTTCGGTTCAACCCGGCGGCCTGCCGCAATAACGGCTGAACAGTGCTACGATATAACTGAGACATAGGCTTCCGTGAAAACGTATGGCAACCCCGGCTCCGGCGAAAATAACGGGTCAAGGAAAGATGGCGCAACAAACCGACTCATCCAAGGAAGTGCGGGAGCTGGAGCGGCAGATCGCTGAGCTGGAGGCGGCCCCGGATTCGCCAGGAAGCCGCGAGGAGATTGACCGGCTGCGGCATCAACTGGCGTCTCTGAGCAAAACTCCCAACGCTCCTGCCAAAACCAACCCGGCGTGGGAGCGCGTCCTGCTCGCGCGCCATCCACAGCGCCCGTATACGCTGGATTACATTGAGCTGCTCTTCACTGGATTCACCGAGCTGCACGGCGACCGCCGGTTCGGTGACGACCAGGCCATGGTCTGCGGTCTGGCGCGTTTTGAGGGGCAGGCCGTGATGGTGATGGGGCATCAGAAGGGGCGCGATACCAAGCAGAAAGTGGCGCGCAATTTCGGCATGCCGCAGCCAGAGGGTTACCGGAAGGCGCTGCGGCTCATGCGCTTTGCCGCGAAATTCAGGCTTCCCATCATCACGTTTGTGGATACGCAGGGCGCCTATCCCGGTCTGGGCGCGGAGGAACGCGGCCAAGCCGAGGCGATCGCCTATAATCTGAAGGAAATCCCGAAGCTTAGCGTCCCGATTATCGTGGTCATTCATGGTGAAGGCGGGAGCGGCGGCGCGCTGGCCATTGCCATTGGCGACAAGGTGCTAATGCTGCAAAACGCCGTTTATTCCGTGATCGCTCCGGAGAGCTGCTCGTCCATTTTGTGGCGTGATTGGGAACACAAGGAAGAAGCGGCGCGCATTCTGAAGCTGACCGCCGAGGACCTTCTCGGATTCGGGATTGCCGACGAAGTGGTCCCGGAACCTCCCGGAGGCTCACACACGGATGCGAAGGCCGCGGCAGAAATCTTGCGCCCTCTCATTGCATCCAGCCTGCGGGAATTGCAGATGTTTTCCGCGGATGAACTTCTCAGCCGGCGCCACGATCGCCTGCGCCGCCTGGCGACGTTTGTGACGGGTTAGCAGGAGTAGCAGATTCACTCGCGAAGACCAACCCTCTCCCTTTGGGAGAGGGGGGACCGCGAAGCGGTGGGTGAGGGCCTCCGCGACGGGGTTAAAACCCCGCCCTCCTAGCCTACACCCGCGCCTTGTTAGTTTTGACTTGTGACCGCGGCGGCGGCAGCGGGTAGATCCACCCGTTGGTGGATGACGTAGAGGACAAGTTCGAGGCGGTCTGAGACGCCAACTTTGTCATAGACGGCGCGCAGATGGTTCTTGACGGTTTGCTCTTTGATCGCAAGGTGCTCGGCGATTTCCCGGTTGCGCCAGCCTTGCACCAGAAAACTGATGATGGTTTTCTCCCGATTCGTCAAAGTATCCACCGGGCGCGGCAATTCGATGGGCGCGCTACCCAGCAGGTGAGCCATCTGGGCCACATCGTTCTTGGGCAGCCAGATTTCGTTCTGCATCACCTTTCGCGCGCACTTCACAAACAGGGCCGGATCCAAAGACTTCAGTATTACGCCAGAAGCGCCCGCCCGGATATAACGCAGCGGCTCTCTGTTCTTGATCGCCGTCGCGGTAATCACCAGCTTGCAGCCCGCCGAAGCGCTCCGCAGCCGGGAGATCATGTCCAAAGATTTTTCGGGAAAAATTTCAGATTGAATAAAGATCACATCGGGCCGGGTTTGCCGCGCGCTGTGGAGCGCCTGCGTGGCATTCTCGGCTTCGGCGACGACCGCCAAATCGCCTTCCGCGGCGAGCAGCCGCCGCAGTCCAATGCGGAACACCGCTTCGTGATCGGCGATCATGACCTGGATTTTCTTCCTGCCGCTGCTTCTCTCTAGCTTCATGTCAGACCCTGTTGCTATAGCTAGCATCCCTCCCGGTGGTATATCGTGAGGCCGTCTCAACCGGGGGGATGCGACGCGACCTGAAACGTGAAAAAATATGAACGGGCTGGAAGTCGCAGGGCCGTCACATATTAAATCGGCCTCAGGATGGGGCTGCCTGCCGTCAAACGCACTATCGGCAACAAGGAGAGGAAGCATGAAGCTCTCAGACGTCGCGGCGCGAATCGGTTGTCAACTCGACGGGTCTCCGGACCTAGAAATCTCCGGCGTGGCCGGAATGGAGGATGCAACGCCCGGCGATCTCACATTTCTCTCCAATCCAAAATACATCCGCAAGGCGGCGGACACGGCGGCCGCGGCCATTATCGCCGGGCCAGACGTTCAGCTTCCCAACCGCGCTGTGCTTCGCGCCCCGGACCCATACCTCGCCTTCGCCTACGCGCTCGAACTCTTTCACCCGGTCGCGCGCCCGCCAGCCGCCATTCATCCTACCGCGGTGATTGCGCCCACCGCGAAGATCGGGCGGAACGCCTCGATTTCTCCTTACGTGGTCATCGAGGAGGGTGTCACGCTGGGCGAAGCCTGCGTGCTCAAAAGCTTCGTGGTGATATACGAGGGAGCGCAAATCGGCGACCGGTTCTTCGCGCATGCTCACGCCGTGGTGCGCGAAAACACGCGCATCGGCAACGACGTGATCCTGCAAAACGGCGTCGTGGTGGGAGGGGACGGATTCGGGTTTGTCCGGCAAGCCGATGGCTCATATTACAAGATCGTGCAGCCCGGAACTGTGGTGATTGAAGACGAAGTCGAGATCCAATCCAATTCCTGCGTGGATCGGGCTACCGTTGGCGCCACGCGTCTGCGGCGCGGCGCCAAGGTAGATAATCTCGTGCAAATAGGGCATGGCTGCGAAGTGGGAGAGAATTCCCTGCTCTGTGGCCAGGCAGGGCTTGCCGGAAGCTCGCGCGTGGGGCGCAATGTCATTCTGGCCGGCCAGGCGGGAGTCGCGGGGCATCTTACTATCGGTGACAACGCCATTGTGAGCTCGCAGGCAGGCGTCCCGCGCGACGTCCCGCCTGGCAGCGTGATCTCAGGCAGTCCGGCGATTGACAATTTTCTGTGGCTTAAATGCACCGCGGCCTACGCGCGGCTGCCCGAGCTCGTAAGCGCCGTCCGCAAAATCCGCGAATACCTGAACAAGAGCGGGGCGAATGTGTAGCGGATGGGGGCGGGGGAGGCCTCGCTTGCGGCATGGCTGACACAACCAGAATGCTATTTGGCCTGGTATTCTAATTAACATTACAAGGTTAAGTTCGATAGCGGCGTGTCAGGGCACGGCTTTAGCCGTGCCAAACCAGGA
>JBOGJX010000552.1:0-6895 GCA_050745285.1 Terriglobia bacterium | reverse complement strand
TCGATATTTTGTTTCTGGATGGCATCCCGAGCACGGGATGCCATTCAGATAGGCAATGGGAGCGGAGGTTTTCGGCGGGATTAAAACCCCGCCCTTCCGCCGATCTTTTCACGCCAGAGCCACCAATTTACGCCAGCCATCCATGGAATATGACCACTAGAAGATACGCATTCAACGCCACGATGACAAAGGTCACGAGCCACGCAAGCATCTTCACGCCACCTGAGTTGGCAAACTGGCCCATCTTCTTCCGGCTGCTGGTGAATTGAACGAGCGGAATCACCGCAAAGGAGAGCTGCAAGCTCAGAATCACCTGGCTTAGGATCAGCAATTTCGCTGTGCCTCCGTTACCGTAAAGGGCAACCACGATGATGGCCGGCACGATGGCTAGAAGCCTTGTAAGGAGCCTCCGCAGCCAGGGTGCGAGCCGGATATTGAGAAAACCCTCCATTACCACCTGCCCGGCCAACGTGCCCGTGAGCGTGGAATTCTGCCCCGAGCAGAGCAGCGCCAGCGCGAAGAGCAGGCTCGCCGCGGGCACCCCAAGCAAGGGCGACAGCGTGTGATAAGCATCCTGAATCTCCGCCACCTGGTGAAGCCCATGGCGGTAAAACGCCGCCGCTGCCATAATCAAGATCGCCGCGTTGATCAGGAACGCGAAGTTAAGCGCCACGAAGCAATCGAGAAAATTATAGCGGATGGCGGTGCGGATGCCTTCCGGCGTCCGCTCGATGGCGCGGGTCTGCACCAGCGACGAATGCAGATAAAGATTATGCGGCATGACGGTGGCGCCCAGGATGCTGATCGAGATATAGAGCATGTATGGATTGGTGAGCATCTCGGGCGATGGGAGCAGCCCATGCACGACGCCGGCCAGCTCCGGCTTCACCACCAGAATTTCAACCAGATAACAGAGGCCGATGGTGCAGATCAGAACAACAACCACAATCTCCAGGTATCGAAAGCCGCGGTGCTGCAAGTAAAGAATCGCGAGCACGTCGAAGGCCGTGAGGCACACTCCCACCAGCAGAGGAATGTGGAAGAGCAGGTTCAAGGCGATGGCGGAGCCGATAACTTCAGCCAAATCACAGGCGGCAATGGCAATTTCGGCGCCCACCCACAGAGCGATTCCGGTGCGGCGCGAATACTGGTCACGGCAAGCTTGCGCCAGATCCTGCTGCGCCACAATGCCCAGGCGCGCAGCGAGCGTCTGCAGGAGGATGGCAAAGAAATTGGAAATCAGCAAAATGAAGATCAGGCGATAGGCAAAAACCGAGCCGCCCGCGATGTCCGTGGCCCAGTTGCCGGGGTCCATGTAGCCCACGGCGATGAGAAATCCCGGCCCAGAAAACGCCAGCAGCTTCCGCCAGAAGCCCGCGCCCGCAGGCACCGCTACCGTGCGATGTACTTCCGGAAGGGAGACGGACTGTCCCGTTCCTTCCGCCGGTGATGGATGAGATAGCTTCATGGGGTGGTTGCGCTGCGCGGAATTCACGACTGGCGCCGGCCTGACGGAACCTGGGCCAGCCTCGACAAGAAGTAGCGTAGGACAGACGTCGGGGTGTGGTCAAGACAACTGTGCAAACTTCACGAAGGCATTTTTTGGAAAATATGGTATGCGGGCAAGCACCCGGCTAAAGCACCAAGGAAACCGTCTCGGCATAGATTGTGCGGGCGTGAGGCACGGGGCGCTTGCGAGCGCGGCAGTCGCGGATGTAGATTTTCATAGCCTCAAGGAGGCTACCCTTGGCCTCTTCAATGGTTTTGCCGAGGCCGTAGGCGCCAGGGAAATCCTCGCTGTAGGCATACCAGTTACATCCTTCGCGCTCAACCTTGATGAGGTAGGTATACGAATTCATAGGCGTCATAGTAGCACAGGACACCGCAATGCTCAGTGGCTTTTCAGACGCGCAAGTCTGTTTTCCAGGATTACGTCCGGGCTGAAGCTGGGTATCTTCATCCGGTCTAATGGCGCGCCTTCGAGCGCGGCGCGCGGGATCAGGCCCACCAACTCGCTCTCGAGAACTCCCACGCCGAGCCCATCGGCCTCGCGTTCAACCGCCTCGAACGCGGCTCCTAAAGAGGTGGTCTTGAAATCGGTGAGGTTCATAGAAACTTGCGCCACGCTCTTCGACGGCAGATAAAGGCCCAACGCTTTCAGGCACGGCAACCCACCGCCCGAGGAGCGGACCCTTTGCGCAATGGCCTTGGCAATCTCCACATTTAAAGTATTCAGATTAACGTTTAAGGCAATCAGGAAATTGCGCGCCCCCACTGCCGTGGCGCCCGCCGTGGGATGCAGGGCGGCTTCGCCAAAGTCCGGCTTGCGATCGGGATTCACCCTTACTTCTTCACGCAATCCTTCGAACCGTCCTCGCCGGACAGATTCCAGGTTTCGCCGGTCCGCCCGCCGCGCCGCTGCCTCGTAAAGATACGTCGGGACGCCGTAGCGAGCCCATGCCTGCGCGGCCACGAATTCCGCAATGCCCACGCACTCTTTGAGGCTCGAACCCGTCAACGGAACAAACGGCACGACGTCCGTGGCGCCGATCCGCGGGTGAACACCCACGTGCCGATTCAGATCAATCAACGAGGCGGCGCGCGCAATCGCCCGTAGCGCCGCCTCCCGTACGCCTTGCGGCGTGCCCGCCAAAGTGATCACGCTGCGGTTGTGGTCGGGGTCCATCGTAAGGCCGAGGCTGGCTACGCCCGGGCCGTCCAGGACCGCCTCATGGATCGCCTGCATCTTCCCGGCATCCCTCCCCTCGCTAAAATTCGGCACGCACTCAACGGTGTAACGCATAGGGTTATTTTACCGGGCTGCGGACATCGCACAACCCCTATGATTCAGACAGGCCCCCGTGCGGGGGAATTTCGCTGTGGCGCAGAGTTTTGCTTTGAAAACTCTGCGGCATTCCATTTTCTACGAGTCTTTGATTGGGCGTAATACACGGCCTGGGAACTTAGCACGTTGCGGCGACGAAAGTCGGCTTTGTCTTGACATCATTAATTCCCTTACCTATGATGCTTCACATCAATACAACTCATCGCGAGGTGTTACGGATGATGACCAGGTACAGCTTTCACACGACCAAGCCGGCTTTTGGCCTTCTTGCCGTTGCGCTGTGCGCGGCGATGCTCGCGCTCTTCACCCCTTCGCTTTTTTATGCTCAGGTCGACTCGGGTGCTATCCTTGGGGCCGTGAAGGACCAGTCTGGCGCGGTGATCCCGGGCGCAACGGTTACCCTGACGAGTGTGGGAACAGGCTTGATACTGACCACGAAGACCGATTCGAGCGGAAATTACGTTTTCACTCCCATCAAGATCGGCACCTATACAGTCGAGGCTAGATTCCATGGATTTCAGAAGATTGACCATGAGAATGTCCAAGTGCATGTGCAACAGCAGGTCGTGGTTAACTTCACCCTGAGCCCCGGCCAGGTCACTCAAACCGTCCGAGTCACGGCGGCGCCTCAGCAGCTTCAAACAGAGAATGCTTCCGTCGGGCAGGTGGTTGGGAGCCGGGAAGTAAACAACTTGCCGTTGAATGGCCGCAACTATACCTTCCTCGCCCAACTCGCCGCCGGCGTTAGCCAGGGGCAGGAGGACACGCGCGGCCTCGGCGCAAGTGGAAGTTTCTCGGCCAACGGGTCGCGACCCGCCCAAAATAATTACCTGCTGGATGGGATGGACGACAACGCCAATCTGGTCGATTTCCTGAACGGAACGGCCTATGTGGTTCGCCCTCCGGTAGACGCTATTGCGGAATTCAAAGTTCAAACGAGCGACTACAGCGCGGAGCTAGGACGCTCCGCCGGCGCGGTGTTAAACGCTACGGTCAAATCGGGAACGAATCAGATTCATGGCGACGTGTGGGAATTCTTGCGCAATGACGCCTTTGATGCCGCCAATTTCTTTGAGAACGCGGCAAATGAGAGTAAGGGTGAGTACCGTCAAAATCAGTTCGGGGTCACATTGGGCGGCCCGATCCGAAAGGACAAGACTTTCTTTTTCGGGGATTACGAAGGGACTCGCATTCGCCAAGCCATTCCGTGGACGGCCACGGTGCCCACGGCTTTGGAACGGGCCAGCGGTTATACCAACCTCTCCGAATTGCTCGCGCAGGGTGGGACACAGACCGACGTGTTGGCGCGAAACTTTCCGCTCGGATCGGTGTTCGACCCCTCGACAACCCGCGCGGTGTCTTGTGGCGTGGCGGACACGGTAACGGGGCTTGCGCCTTCCTCGTCTGCCTGCCCCGCCGGCACGCCCATGGGCACTCCTGCGGGCTATGTTCGCGAACCCTTCAATGGCAATATTCTGCCCGCGGGGCGGCTTGACCCGAATGCGATCAGGCTTCTCAATCTGTTTCCAGCTCCGACCGCGGCAGGGACCGGGAGTAACTTCGGCAGCCATCCCGTTTCACGCACCACCGTAAATCAGTTCGACGTGCGAATGGACAACAACTTCAGCGACCACGATCAAATGTTTGGGCGAGTCAGCTATTCGGATGAGCCCCAGTATTTGCCCGGCCCATTCCAAGGGATTGCGGACGGAGGGGCCTTTCAGGATGGAGATCAGACTGCCGTTTCGATTAATTCCGTCTTGAGCGAGACCCACTCATTTTCGTCCACGATGGTCAACGAGGCCCGCCTGGGCTATACCCGGATTGGCACGTCCCGGCTGCAACCTTTCGCCAACAACACGACCAATATTCCTGGTCAATTTGGCATCTCGGGTATTCCTCAGGTTCCTCATAACGGGGGGTTGGGTTCAATTTTCATTGCAGGCCTCAACACACTCGGGAGCAATCAGTTTCTCCCCTCTGTGGAATACAATTCCACCATTCAATTCACCGATGATGTGACCAAAATACAGGGATCGCAGGCTTTCAAAACCGGTTTTGAATTTCAGCATCTCAAGTTTTCCATCCTCCAACCTCCGGCGGGCCGCGGCACATGGAGTTTTAACGGCGTTTATACCGAGGTGCCGAATCAAGGCGGCGGCAATACCGGCTTGGCGCAAATGCTTTTGACGCCTATTCCAGCCACCGTTCCCGGAGGCTTCGATTACGTGGGGGGCGCCGACTCCATCAACGCCTCGAATTACGCCAACACCGACATGGGGCGTAACTATTATGCCGCTTACTTACAGGACGATTGGAAGGCGGCCCCAAAGCTGATGCTCAACCTTGGCGTTCGTTGGGAGTATTTCGGGCAAATCGTTGAAAAGTACGGCGCGCAATCAAACTTCCTTCCCGCGGGTCGCGGCAGCGCCGCGCAGTTCACACTTACGCAGGAGCGCTGCAAGACTCCACTATCTCCGGATTTCTACACCGCGGCAAAGGTGGATAACGTGAATATCTCCTGTTCGAACCTGCCGGGGCTCAGCCACTCGCAAATCACAAACTTCGCGCCCCGCGCCGGATTTGCCTACCAGCTTACTTCCAAGCTGGTGGCGCGCGGAGGATACGGCATATTTTACGGAGGCTTTGAAAATTCCGTCATCGAAACCTACGTGGATTTTCCCTTCCAGTATACGCTGAATTACAGCGCTCTCACCGCGGCCCAGCCCATCACTTTTGCGAACGGCGCGATCGGAACTCTGAAGAATGGATTATCCCCGATTACCCCGCTCACTTCGGCGGCCGCGGAACCGGGCGGCGTTTCCTTCACCGGCGAAGACTTTCACATGAAAACTCCTTACACGCAGGGTTACAACCTCACACTTCAATACCAGCTCACGCCGAACCAGACGATCCAGGCGGGCTATGTCGGCAACACGGTGCGGCACTTAGGCTCATACATCAATCCGAATGGTCCAAGCGAACTGTTACCGCCCTCCTTTAACGCTCTCAGCTATTCGCCGTACCCGGACTTTTCTCCTTCTGCAACCTACACCACGATGGCAGGCAACAGCTACTATAACTCCCTGCAAGTGAGCTTCGAACGCCGGTTCAGCATGGGCCTTAATACCTTGGCAGACTTCACCTGGTCCAAGTGCCGCACGGATGCCGCCGACGTGTTGAATGCGACCGCGATTGGTTATCGCGCCCCACGGCTCGCCAACTTTGGAATCCAAGGAGACTACGGCCTTTGCGATTTTGATATCCCGAAGGTCGTGCATTTTAGCGGTGGTTATCAACTGCCGGTGGGAAATGGGAGGCGACTCCTGCGCAACAGCCATGGCGTGGTAAACGAACTATTGGGCGGCTGGGAAACGAACTGGATTCTTACGCTCGAAGACGGCGAGCCGTTTACCATACCGTGCGTGAGCACGACGGCCGCAGGCTTTGGCTGCAACGCCCTCTTCGTCCCCGGTCAAAATCCGATCGCGGGCCCTCACGACGTGAACCAATGGATGAACCCGGCGGCATTCACGACTCCTCCTGCCGTGACCGCGGTGGGCCAGACCGACTACGCGCCGCTCGGAGGATCCCCTTCACAGCTTTTTGGTCCAGGGTTTCATCGGCTGGACTTTTCGCTATTTAAGCGATTCCAGACCTCCGAGAGAACACGCCTGGAATTCAGGGCTGAATTCTTCAATTTGACGAACACTCCCAACTTCTCAGCGCCCGGATTCAGCGGCAATGGCGTAACGGCCGCACCGGGCTCCTTGAATTACGGCTCGCCAAGCACCTTCGGAAGAATCGCCTCGACGCGCGATCTTCAGAACGATCAGCGCGAGATCCAATTCGCCTTGAAGTTCTATTGGTAGTAGTGGGTAGCCACGCCACGATTTGCGTGCCATGGCTACCCCATTCGGCTATCATTCTGAACGAAGCGAGGAATCTGTTCCGAAAATCCGACTTGGAAGGGCACGGTTTTAACCGTGCCGCAAGGCGCTTCCCATTTTCGTTATCTTCCGCTGCGGCGATGGGCGAGCCGCCCATCGC
>JBOGJX010000551.1:0-6052 GCA_050745285.1 Terriglobia bacterium | reverse complement strand
GTACGAAAGGGGGAACCGAAGGAACCGCCGTTTTCGGCGGGGTTAAAACCCCGCCCTTCCGCGAGTGCCAATCGTTTCATGAATAATCCGGGCTAACACCTGGCGCCTAATTAAGTAAGAAAGTGGTCGGGGCGAGAGGATTTGAACCTCCGACCTCTTGGTCCCGAACCAAGCGCGCTACCAGGCTACGCTACGCCCCGAGGAAAAAAGCAGTGACGAGAGACAAGAGGCCAGAGACAAGCCCGAAGTCATTCGTTGCGCTTGTCTCTCGTCACTCGTCTCTGTTTTTCTGGTCGGGACGGCCAGATTTGAACTGGCGACCCCTTGCACCCCAAGCAAGTGCGCTACCAGGCTGCGCTACGTCCCGAGGAAAAAAGCAGTGACAAGGGACAAGTGACGAGAGACCAGTGAAAGCGGAACGAACAGGTCTTTGACTTGTCTCTGGCCTCTTGTCTCTCGCCCCTTTGATTGTTAGCATTTGCGTGAAAGCATTGTCAAGATATTCCGCAGCTCCCGCTGGATCAGCTTCAGCCCGGCGCCATCCTGATTCGAGTTGAATAAGCTTTTCTGTCCGGTTTGACGCGCAGCCGCTTTGGAGACGGCGGCAATTTGCTTGCGAGCGCCTTCGATGGTAAACCCCTGTTCATAGAGAAGGCGCTTGATATGGAAAACCGCCTCAACGTCCTTGCGCCGGTAGAGCCGGTGCCCGGTTTGGGTCTTAGAAGGCCGCAACGATGGAAACTCGGTTTCCCAGTAGCGCAAAACGTAGGGCTTGGTTTGGGCGAGCTGGCTGACTTCGCCGATGCGAAAATAAACCTTCTCGGGAATCAAGGTTTCGGACAAAGGGCGGTTTCCTTTTTGCGCGGACCGCAATCGATGACTCTGAGACATGGGCCCTCACGCCTGGGGGCTGGGCACGCCCCCTGACGCCATCTTAGAAAAACGGCGGGGGTGCGTCAACCCTCGAATCAGACCCCGGCTCCGGAAAGCAATGTGCAAATCTGCCATTTCGGACCCAGTGTGGGATATACTTGCGGATTTGCTGGTCGCCCGCGCGGTAGTTTATCCAATGATTGAGCCGGTCGTGTCGCTTTGCGACACCCGCGTTCGTAGGGGCGCCGCAGTTTTCACACAGATTCCAAAGCCGGGCCGCACTAAAGCGGAAGCAAGCTTCCGCACGCCAAAGCGCTTGCGGCGCACGAGTTGGCATGAAAAAAATATGGGGCGCGATTGTGGGAAGATTGAAGTTCCTATAACATTCCTAAGGGCAGAATAAGGAGCGAAAGGCGAATCCATGCGGAATCTGATTGTGGGAATTGATATTGGCGGAACCAAGATCGCCGGCGGACTCGTCACGCCGAAGGGGCGCTTGCACGATCCGATGGTGGTGCCCACGCGCGCGAAAGACGGCGTAAAGACAAGCTTTCTCCAGGTCAGGCGGCTGATCGAGCGGCTCGTCCGCCGCGCCGGAGGAAAACAGAATGTGCTCGGCATCGGACTGTGCGCGCCGGGGGCGCTCGATACCGAGACCGGCCTCGTGATCAACGCGCCCAATTTGCCGGGGTGGGATAAGCTGCGGCTGGCTTACGAGGTGGAGCGGGTTTTCGGCTTGCCGTCCCGCGTGGAGAATGACGCAAATCTGGCGGGCCTCGCCGAGGTGCTATTCGGCGCCGCGCGCGGTTACAAGAACGTTTTTTACGTGACGATCTCAACCGGGATTGGCACCGGGATCATCATCGACCGGAAAATCTATCACGGCAACAAGGGCGTGGCGGGCGAGGGCGGCCACGTTTCGATAGACTATCGAAGTCCTTACCGGTGCACCTGCGGGACGCTTGGATGCATTGAGGTGTTGGCCTCAGGTCCCGCCATGGCGCGCCGGGCGCGCGTGCGGCTGGAGCAGGAGCACGCCGTCCCGAGTCTGTTGCGCGAGCTCACTCGCGGCCAACTTCGATTGATTACTCCGGAAATGATTGCCGCGGCCGCAGGAAAGGGAGACGCCATCGCTACGGAGGTTCTCCAAGAGACGGGATTTTTCCTGGGTGTTTGGTTAGGCGGGATGATTTCGCTGCTCGATCCGGCCGCTATCGTGATTGGTGGCGGGGTGGCGCGCATCGGCAAGCCACTCCTTTCGAAAATTCGGGAGACCTTTCTTCATTACACCATCAATCCTTCCATGGCGGCCAAAATACCAATCTTGCCCGCCAAGCTGCAGCAGAACGTCGGCGTCTACGGCGCAGCCAGCCTGTTTCTGAGCAACGGCGTCGCGGCCGAGTAGGGAGTTGAGGAGTGGGAGTAGGGAATAGGAAACCTCCGGCAGGACTCGCCGCTCCATACTCCCGATTCCCTATTTGTCCGCGCTGGAGGTACCATGCAATTCCTTAAAGACAGCATTCTCGAGCTTATCGTCCAAACTTCAACCAATCTGCCGCCCGATGTGCGGCAAGCCATGGCGTGGGCGCTCACGACAGAGAACCCCGTCTCAAAGGCGGGCCAAGCGCTGAGCATTATCGGCGAGAACATTGATCTCGCCCAGGAAAATGAAGGACCCATCTGCCAGGATACCGGCTTCCCCACGTTTGAGATCAAGACGCCGGTCGGCGTGAACCAGATCGGCATGCGGAAGCAAATCCTTGAGGCGGTGGGCGCGGCAACGAAGCGCGGAAAGCTCCGGCCCAATTCGGTGGATTCGCTTACGGGGAAAAACAGCGGGACCAATCTCGGCGCGGAGATGCCGGTGATGCACTTCGAGCAATGGGAGCGGGATGAGATCGAAGTGCGTCTGATTTTGAAAGGCGGCGGCTGCGAAAACAAAAATATTCAATACTCTCTGCCGCAGACGCTCGAGCACCTGGGCCTCGCCGGCCGCGATCTCGAAGGAGTACGGAAGTGCATTCTGCATTCTGTCTGGCAGGCTCAAGGACAAGGCTGCGCGCCGGGCGCGGTCGGCGTATGTATCGGCAGCGACCGCGCGCACGGATATGATCTCGCCAAGCAGCAACTCTTCCGGCCGCTTGATGACGTGAACGCGCGGCCGGAACTGGCGCGATTGGAAGCCTCGATCATGGAGGAGGCGAATAAGATTGGCGTGGGAACGATGGGCTTCGGGGGAAAGGCTTCCCTGATTGGCTGCAAGATTACCGCAGCGAACCGCCTGCCGGCAAGCTTCTTTGTTTCCGTCGCCTATGATTGCTGGGCTTTTCGCCGCCTGGGGGTCATGCTCGACGCCGAAAATGGCGCCATCCGGGACTGGCTTTACCGCGATCCAAGCCGCCCGGTTGAGCGCCTGATTGCCGAGGGCGCGGGCTTCAAGCTGACAGGGCGCGAAATCCACCTGGAGCCGCCTTTGAGTGAAGCACAGGTGCGGGCGCTGAAGGTGGGTGACGTGGCGCTCATTAGCGGGCCTCTCGTCACAGGCCGCGACGCGCTGCACCATTATTTGCTGGACCATGAGCCGCCCACCAGCCTGCGCGGGGCCATCCTCTACCATTGCGGTCCCGTGATGCTGAAGGAAGGAACGCCGCCCAATGAGCACTGGCGCGTGATGGCCGCCGGCCCCACCACGAGCATCCGCGAGGAGCCTTACGAGGCGGACGTGATCAGAAAGTATGGCCTGCGAGGCGTGATGGGAAAAGGCGGCATGGGCATGAAGACCCTCGCCGCGCTGAAAGAATGCGGGGCGGTCTATCTCCACGCCATTGGCGGCGCGGCGCAATATTACGCGCGCTGCCTGCCGCGCGTGACGGGAGTCGACTTGCTCGAAGAATTGGGCATTCCGGAGGCCATGTGGCGCTTCGAGGCGCAGAACTTCCCCGCCATTGTCACCATGGACGCGCACGGAAATTCGCTCCACGAAGAGGTTGCCGCCTCTACCGGCGCGGATCTGGAAAAGGTGGGTTCAGCAGGAGGATAAGTATGCAGCGGCCGATGAGCTAAACTTAGCAGGTTGCTGAAAAAACGTGTAGCGACGGGTTTATCCCGCCAACCCGCATTGAAATCATTCGACTTGTGGCGACGTAAAGTCGCCGCTACACCGTTCACACGGGGTTTTTCAGCAACATGACGCAAGGATGATCGCGTATGAGACCTGTAGGCTGGTTTGGCATAGCTCGCGCGCTCTATTGGGCAAAAGATAGCTGGTATCGGCCTGCCCTATGCGTCGCGCTGGCATTCTCGGCTGCGAGCCTGCCCGCGCGCCCTACAAACCCCCAGGTTCAGATTCCCCTTATCGTTGCAAAAGGGGTCCCGCTGCATATCAAGTTACAGACCCGCGTACCGATCAAATACGCGGGCGTGCCCGTAGAAGGACGCTTGACGGCCCCGGTTTACGTCTACGACCGGATTGTGATACCTGCGGGCAGCGAAGTTCTGGGCCGCGTGATCAAAGTACAAAACTGCGCCAAGCTGGTCCGCGCGCGCGCCATCATGAATGGCAGTTTCACCCCGCTGCGCACGGCCCAAGTGGAGTTTGATACGCTGGTACTCCAAAACGGGACCCGGATTCCCATTTCAACGCTTGTGATGCCGGGCGCGGCGCCTGCGATCCAGTTGGCGAGCGGGGGAAACAAAAAGAAGACTGGGAAAGATCCCGTCTCCGGCGTGCTGGCGGGCGAGCGCGAAAGGCTTTCCGAGCAGAAGGACGCGGTGGTGGCTGCAATCCGCGAACCGGGCAAAATCCGGCGGCTGAAAAAGGAGGCGAAGGCGCTAGTGGTGGCGGAAATACCTTATCACCGCCAGGCCTTTCAGCCAGGAACGGTCTTCACGGCGGAAATCCGGACTCCTCTCAAATTTGGCGTTGAAACCTTGCCTGCCGCGGAATTATCAGAGGTTGGATCGCCACCGCCTCCCGAATCAATCATTCACGCCCGGCTTGTGACGCCGCTCGATTCGGCGACGGCGCATCAGGGTGCGCCCGTGGAAGCTATCGTGACCGAGCCACTCTTCTCCGCAAAGCACCAGTTGATCATTCCGCAAGGCAGCCAGTTGGAGGGTACGGTCGTGCAGGCGAAGGCCGCTCGCCGGTTGCGCCGCAACGGCAAGCTTCGATTTACATTCCAGCGCATCGAACTCCCAACGGCCCGCCCCGAAATAATCCACGCCAGCGTGGAGCGCGTGGAAGTGGCCAAGAGCGCGCATCTGAAGCTTGATGCGGAGGGCGGCGTTGAACCCGTGCCATCGAAGAAAAAGTATATTGCTCCTGCCCTCTCGTTGCTTCTAGCCATGCAGGCCGCGACGCCAGACCGCGACGCGGTGTCGGAAGACGCCGCCGGCGCCGTCCCAGGCCAGGGCGGCGTGACCGGCAAATTACTGGCGGGCGGATGGGGATTCGGCCTGGTAGGCTCAGCCTTAACCCTCGTAATTAAATCGCGCGCCCTCACCGCAACACTGGGCTTCTACGGCGCAGCGTGGTCTATTTATTCGAACCTGTTGGCGCGTGGACAAGACGTGGTGTTCCCGGCCCACACGCCGATGGAGATCCGGCTGGGGAGTCATCAGCGCCCGGGTTCCAAAATGCCCTTGCCGCCCCCGCCCTTGCCCGCTGTTCCGCACGGTTAAGCGTTCGGGTCTCGGGATTTGGGGTCCGGGTTTCGGGATTCGGGGATGCAGAACTAAGCAGTTGGGTTCTTCAAAGCATAAATGAGCTTGTTCAACATTTTTCCGACATCTGTGATTTTAGTTCGCACCGGCTCAAGTTCGTCGCCGGTCGCATAAGCAAGTTCCCGGGCAATCGTGAGATGGGTTTCCAACTCCATGAGCGACCCCCGTGCAACGGTGAGAAATTGGATATATTCCTTACGCGATCCGCGCCCCCAACCTTCGGCGATATTTGCGGGGACCGAAGTGGCTGCCCTACGGGACTGAATCGTTAATCCGAACTTCTCCTCGCGCGGGAAGTGGTTGGTGATGCTGTAGACCTCAACTGCAAGACTGACGGACTTTCGCCAAACGTCAAGCTCCTTGTAAGAAGTCATTTGATGAGTCTAGCCCGGATTATTCATGAACTCGCTAGACAAAAACGGAAGGGCACGGTTTTAACCGTGCCGTTACAGGC
>JBOGJX010000550.1:0-4500 GCA_050745285.1 Terriglobia bacterium | reverse complement strand
CATCCGGCTCGCTCCGCTCGCCCCCTCTCCCCAAGGGAGAGGGCCGGGAAAAAGTAAGGAGGGCCGCCCTCTCCCGGCGGGAGAGGGGGGACCGCGAAGCGGTGGGTGAGGGCCTTTTCATGCTTTGCGTGTGTCGCCAAGCGACATGACCGACTGCTCCGAAAATACGCGCATGACAAATTAGAGGGGCGCGGCAAGGAGCGCCCCTACGCCATTTTCATCCCCAAACGGCCACCCGGACAGGCAGCCGTACCTCGCTGAGGTCAAAAGTTCAGGCGTAGCGATAATTGAATCAGCCGGGGTCCATTCATCGGGCCGGTAATGAGGCCAAAAGTTCCCCCTTGGGAGGGAAGCCCATCTCCGAGAGAGGTATCAGGGTCGCCTCGCCCCGTGCGGTTGAAGGCATTGAACATCTCAACCCGGAACTGGATAATCGTTTGCTCGGTGATCAGCGTATTTTTGGTGATGCCAATGTTCTCGCTCTCGTGACCCGGTCCCCGGATGTTTGGCAGGAAGCGTGGCGCAGTACCGACGCGGAGCGCGAAGGAATTAATCGGTGAGAGCGGCGGCTCCGGAAATGCCGCAGGGTTCAGATAGGGAGTTCCGTTAACGACATCCAGCCCTTTGAGCGGAAACGTCTCAGGAACCCCAGAGAGAAGGTCCGGACGCAAGCCAGGATTGGAAATGCCGGTGGTAAATGGTGAAGAGATCGCCAAGGGATCGCCGGAATAATAGTTCTGGAGCGCGGTAATCTGCCATCCAGACGCCAGCCGGGCAAGACCCTTATTTGAATTTAACCACCTGTGTCCAGGCCCAAAAGGAAGAGTGTAGATCCAGGTCAGCTTGAGGTTCTGCGGGTAGTCAAAGGCCGCGATGGACTTCTCCAACTTGCGGTTGTAAAAATCTTGCACCAGACTCGGATAATATAGGGCCGTGTCAGAGTTGGTGAGGGTCTTCGAAAGTGTGTAGGCCGCAATAAAGGTCAGCCCATGCGCCGAGTCCTTCCGAGCCAAAACCTGGAGGGAATGATAGGTGGAGCTGCCCATGGTCGGATAGTTGTTGGTGAGGCCGCTATATTGCGGGAAAGGCGCGACGGCCGCCGCGACAAGGGTGCTCCAATTGTTGTTCTCGAAATCCGGATAAGGCAGCTTGGTGATTCCGTACTGCGCCAGTATGGCCGCTGTAGCGGGGTTGGCCAGATCGGTGGCCAGGTCATCATTCAGGATATCGCCCAAACCCATGTATTTTGAGGGCGGCTGATCGAAAAAGTTGGAGAAATTGCTATCCAACAGGCGAGTGCCCTTGGACCCCATGTAATTCGCCTCGAGCAACACATTGCTTGGCAGCAATAGTTGGAATCCAGCGCTCCAATTCTGAGTATAGGGCTGAGCGAGCGATCTTGGGAGGAAGTCAAGCGAGTTCCCATTGAACGACGCCGGGTCACGGTTGGGGAGGGTTCCGGTGAAGGGCGGCACCCCGATCTGGGCTGCTGCGGGTAGCGAGGCGCCCACGAGCGGCGATAAGTAAATGACCGGATCGGCCGGAAATCCGGTGGGTGAAGTGCCTGCGTTTAGAGGTACGCTGCTATTGAAACCCGAAGTATTCTGGCTGCCAAAGTTGTTTAGATTCGGGGGACTGTAAGAAATGCCGTAGCCTCCACGAAAGACCAGGTTTTTGGTGATCTGGTAGGCAAGGCCGAAACGCGGCGCCACTTCTTTAAAGTAGTCGTCTTGGAAAGAAGTCCCGTGGATGCAGGTCGGGCAGCTACCCAGGAACACGAGCGCGCCAGGGATGTTGTCCGCGCCCGGATTGGGCGCGGTGGGGTCAAAGCCCGACTGGCGGTTGAACGCCTCGGTCTTGGGCAGAGGAATATCCCACCGAATCCCGAGATTGAGTGTGAGCCGGGACGAAGCTTTGAAATCGTCCTGAAGAAAGAAACCAAATACCCCGGCGCGGTACCCTGGCTCGGTGTGATAGACAGCCATGTTGCCGCCATTCACAGCGCCAAGCAGGAAGCTTGCGAAGGGGTGGCCTGTTTTCGACGTGAACCCTGGTAGGGAAGTCTCCCGGTCAGTAAACGTGAAGGCGCCGGACAGAGTGCCGGGTTCATAAGTGTTGTACCGGTAATGGAGGTATTCACCACCGAACTTCAAGCTATGCTTGCCGCGCACATAGTTAAGGGCGTCCTTGTAGATGTAACTCTCGGAGGGATCATTATTATTGCATGCCACCCCGAGCGGCGACGAAAGCGAGCCCACGTGCCCCTTGAAGAAAAAGGTGGGGAAACAGGCGTCGGGAATGCCCGGGATTCCAAGCTGCGGCGTATATTTCTTGTTATCTGTCACATTGTTGATGTTCCCAAAGCGGTTGTAGCCGAGCGCCAGCTCGTTGACCGTGTGATCGTTGATCGTCCAACTGTAGGAAAACCGCGCCTGCGGGCCCCCATCGAGCTGCGTTTTCCAAGGGTTCAGTGGTTGGTCTGGGAACGGCGGATATGCGTTCCCGTTCCGGTGCCACCGGCTCCGGTAATCCTGGGTGAAGGAGCCGGTAATTCGTTGCTTATCGTTAATAATATGATCGATTTTAACGCTCCAAGTATCCTGCCGGAGTTGTGGGATGCGAGGACCCATGCCTGGCGAGTTCCTGATCAGTCCACTGAATTCAGGGTCGGGAAGCATCGCGGTAAGGACGGAAGATGCCTTGCCGAATTCCCCCGGATTGATGACGTTCAATTGCCCGTTGAAATCAAAAGGGTCGCGAATGGTGGCGGCGCTCCCGCTGTTGTTCTGCAGTCCAGTAACCGGATCCACGGCGCCCGCTGGAACCATCCGTGTAGTCGTGGGGTTATAAATCTCGTTCTTGAAAACCGGCCGGCCGAGCGCGTCGGCGCCAAGTTGGCCCCCCAGCCATGCGCTGAAATCGCCCTTCTTCATTGCGGCGGTCGGCAGCGTCATCGTCCTGCTGTAGTTGAAGTTCCGGAAGCGGTTTCCTTCATAGGTTGCAAAAAAGAAGGTGCGATCCTTCTTGATAGGTCCGCCGAATGCGCCGCCGAAGTCGTTCTGCCGCGTGTTGTCCTTGCCAAGGCCGAAGGCATTGGCCGTCAGGCCAGCCGCGTTAAAGATAGGGTTTTGAAGATACTCAAAAACGCTGCCATGAAACTGGTTCGTTCCAGACTTCATGGCAAAGTTGATGATTCCCCCGCCAGTGTTGTCATATTCCGCGGAATAATTCGCCATCTGAACCTTGAATTCACCGATCGAGTCGGCAGTAGGGCTGAACTCGCTCAGGCTTCCGCCGCTCATGTCATAACGGGCAACGCTGATGCCATCAATTACAATGTTCGAGCTAAACTGCTGTCCGCCGTTAATCGAACCTTGATAAGAATTGCCCACGGCTCCTGGCAAGCTTGACCAAACGAAAGTCTCAATGTCCCGCCCGCCGTCATCCACTTGTATGGGCAGCGCCTGAAATTCCTGCGGCGTGATGCTCGCTCCTACTTCCGCCGTATCAGGGGTCAGGAGCGAAGTCTGGCCCGTGACCGTGACTGTCTGCTTCGTGCTGCCTACCTGCAGGGTGACATTCGCCGTCACCACCTGGACTACGCTCACCAGGACATTGCTGATTATCCCCGTCTGAAACCCTTGCTTTACCACGCTAATCCGGTAGGTTCCTGGAGGTACCGCAATGCGGTAATACCCCGCGCTTGATGTCTTCGCCGTGGTCGCAACACCCATCTCGATCGAAGTAATCGTGATGGCGGCCCCAGGAACGTATGCGCCGCTCGCATCGAGCACCGAGCCAGTAATAGTCCCAAGCGATCCCTGCCCCAATAGCAAACCGGGTAAAAGCCCCAGGATGAGGAATAGGGTGATAACAAGTCTGCGCACGGCCGCCTCCTGCAAGTTTTCTAGCCTCAAGATCATAAGAAATCCGGGCCACCGCCTTCTAAACCAGCGGCGCAAATTATGTAAGAATGTGAAGGTGTTCGGCAACCAACTTGGGCGAACCAGCGCTTGCTCGTTTTTAAGCTACTTCGCCCAATTTGCGTTGTCAAGCAAAAATATCCAGAAATATTTCAGAATACTGTGGTACGATTTGGCAAAACTTCATGCAGCATCGTGCAACGTGCTAATCATCAGGACTGGCTTTGCAGATCAGGAAAGCTGGCGCCCGTATCCTCGGCTTCTAAGCGGCAGTCGGTCATGTCGCTTTGCGACTCCCACAAAGCATGAAAATAGCGTGGGGGCGCTGCTTGCTGCGTCTGCGGGCACGCCATGGCGTGCCCCTACAAAAAACGTCTCAACCCATGTATTTTCAGCAGATCGTTTGGCCATTTTCACGGCAGCGAAAAGCTCCTTAAGGTCGCAGGGCGAGTCTGCGCGCGTGGCTTACGACCGCCGTGTTTCAGTCAGCGCAAATGCCCGGAAGGGGTACTTATGAAATACACAGCTTCAATTATTCTTGCGATTGCTGTCTTAATCTGCCTCGCATCGCCAACGC